>CAYJON010000007.1:0-41364 GCA_964371795.1 uncultured Akkermansia sp.
TTAAGGGTATCTTGCAAGAGGTCCCCGTTAACATTGCTATGCCAGTGAATACGTCCGCATGTCGATTTACTCACCTTGTTGATAAAGGAAAGTTCGCAATTGAATTTCTCATCACATTTTTGACACGTCGTGCTAGTGTACTTGTTTTATCAAAAGACACTTAAATGATTTTGCGAACAAAACGCACATTTTATTCTTGACATACAAATGCAATACTCTATCATGAACGATAAGCATCATATTGCTAATACAAACATCACTATATTATGAGTAACTCACATACAGTTGTAAGCGAGGAAGGTTTAGGCAGCCGATTGGGTAATTCCTTTAAGGGGATTCTTTTTGGTGCAGTACTTATCCTTGGTGGCATAGGACTTCTCTTCTGGAATGAGGGGAACTTCGTCAAGACTAAGCAGTCTTTGGAAGAAGCAGAAGGCGCGGTTGTCAGCCTCACTGACATCAGCAAGGTTGATTCTGCAAATCAGGGCAAGGTCGTTCATCTGAGCGGCGATGCTCTCACACAGGACACTCTCACAGATGCTCAATTTGCTGTCACGCAGCAGGGTATCATGCTGCAACGTAAGGTGCAGTATTATCAGTGGACAGAAGATTCTGAAACAAAAACAGAAAAACAACTGGGCGGCAGTGAGAAAAAGGTAACGACCTACACTTACAAAGAAGAGTGGGTGGATGCACCTGTTAACTCCTCCCAATTTAATAATTCAACAAAGTACGTCAATACTCTCGCCTTGCCAGACTGCCGCGATCAGGCATTCCACGCATCTAAGGTGACTGTGGGCGCATTCTCCCTCAATAGCTCGCAAATCAAGCAGATTGGCAATGCTAAGGACTACGTCATCCCCGAGGGCTATCAGCTACCTGTCGCTCTCCAAAATCAGGCGAGACGCATGGGTAACATGATTTACATCACGACACCAGTAGCGGCAAACACGACTACGGGTGTGGCACCAGCTGGTGCTACTAGCTCTGGCAGCACAGGCAGTACCGGCAATACCACAACGATGAGCTTTGATGCCTCGGCATCCAGCACCACCACTGCTACTACAGGAACAACTGGAACAACAGTGCCAGCACCTGTTGCTAATGCACCCCGTAATGGTGACATGAAGGTGACCTGGGTGGCCATTGGCCCCAAGGAAAGCATCAGCCTCGTTGCTCAACAACAAGGCGATACCTTCGTTGCCTTTGTTGCAGAAAATGGTAGAGAAGTTGCCCTTCTTGAAAACGGGGTGAAGAGCTCCGCTCAACTCTTTGCCTCCGCACACAGCAGCAATGTCATGATGACTTGGATACTGCGCTTGGTTGGCTTTTTTGCTATTGGCCTAGGCTTCAGCATGATGATGGCACCACTTGCTGTGTTGGCTGACGTTGTGCCCTTCATTGGCAACCTTGTCGGTGCAGCAACTACCTTTGCTGCCTTCGTTCTATCCTTCGTGATTAGTAGCTTGGTCATTGCTATTGCATGGCTCTACTACCGCCCGCTAATTGGATGCTGTATTCTTCTTCTGACCATTCTCGGTGTATACTATCTCGCCAAGATGCGCAAGAAGAGCAAGGCAGCCGCCTAAACATATAAACCATTAACCATTTATTATGATGAAAACAAAAACCATATTCAAAACATTATCCCTGTCATCCTTGGCAGTTCTCACTGCCTGCTCCCTTGTTTCCTGTGGAGAAAAGAAGGCAGACCTAAAAGAAGAAGCCCCAGCAGCAGAAGCTGGTAAAGAGAGTGCAACAGCACCTACTCCTCCACCAGCACCACCTGCGCCAGCACCTGCACCAGTAGAGGTTTTTTACAGTGTAGAAATTACTGCAATAGGACCTAATAAAATTGATGTTATCACAACCCTGCGCACCATCAGCCCCTATGAACGCCTCAAGGCTGCCAAGGATGCCGTTAACAGCATAGAGAAATCCCCATTCATGCTCAATGAAAGGATTATTGAGGCTGACGCAAAGGCTCTGAAAGCAAAGTTTGAAGAAGTCGGTGCTACAGTTGTTTTAAAAGCTCTCTAAGCTATTTCTTGAGCCATGAACAAGTACCTTTGTTCTAGTCTGCTTACGCTGGCAGGTGCTTCTGTTCTCCTGTCGTCTCATTGCTTGGGCAATGAGGCGACGGATCAGGCACTCTACAACTCCAGCTCTGTAGAGGAAGTCAAAAAGCATATCAAGGCTGGCGGTGATGTCAACGCGGTATTCAGTGCAGCAGGTACGACCCTGCTGATGCGTATCACCTACGCTGGCATCAATCCCGATACTGTTGCCGCGATGGTTAAGGAGCTGGTCAAGGCTGGTGCCTCTGTCAACGCCCAGAGCAAGTATGCGAAGGATGGCAAGGTCTACGGTGCGATGGAGCCCGAGGGTATGACTGCCCTCATGCACGCCTGTGAGTCCTATTACGAAGGGGATGATTTCATCTCTGGCGGCAATGCCTATCCTCAGGTGGTTAAAGCCTTGCTGGATGCAGGTGCTGACCCCAATCTGAAAAATGTCCATGACTACACGGCACTGTTATATGCCCTGATAACTGGAAATCCAGAAAGCGTGAAGCTACTCTTGGCCGCTGGTGCCAAGCATGATGAAAAGCTAGAAGGTGGTGTCAACTACCTCATGTCTATTTCTGCCTACCCACATGCGAAGCGCACCCTGCCCATGATTCCTCTCCTCCTCGAAGCGGGCTTGGACATCAATGCACAGGATGATCATGGCGGCACAGCCTTGCATCACTGTAGTGCAGAGTTAGAGGATGCAGAAAATGAATACCTTTGGGAGAATAGGGCCCTCTGCGCTGCCGCTTTGATTAAAGCAGGTGCAAAGACCGACATCAAGGACAAGGAGGGCAACACCCCCTTGGATCTGGCGAAAAAGTCCCTTCCTCATTCACAAAAACTCCTTACCGCATTACAAGCCAAATGAAAAGTGTTATACTATCCCTCTGCGCCTTAGCAGGACTCAGCCTTGCCCAGAGCGAGCTCAAAGAGTTAAACGTCAAAAACGCTGGGCCTAGTATTTATGAGCTGGTGACAGTCCATAATCAGGCTGTAGCCGTCATAGAGAGCATAGAAGCATCAAGGGGAATGGCCGTAATCAAGTACTTCCTGAGCCAAAATGAATGCATAGCCATCTCCATCAGTGTCAAAACCATGCAATGGGACAACAACAGGGATGACTGGGCAGTCGATGAGAAGGGTAATATCAAGTTCTCTGAGAAAAAGATGATACTCTACCCTCACGATAAGGATAAATTCAAGCAGGCGCAGGAGATGCTAGATTCTGGCATAGCTGACCTTTTTGAACACTACAATAAAAATATCAAACCACAAATAAAGGGGACCTTGCAAAATTAGCAGCTTTGAATTTTGGCAGCAGTTTGGATGAGAATTTGTGGCGTTTGGGTGCGCATAGCGAGCTATGTAAGCCCAAAAAGCTGCAAATTATCGCCAAAAGGCGCCAAAAGGCATGCTGTGATGAGCATTTTTTAACATCTCATCATTTCGTAAACTAATTTTGCAAGGTGCCCTAAAGTAAAGCCCATGTTACCCCAAAATTATACAGAGTGGGAGGCTAACGCCCTCGCCGCTCAAGAGACACCCGAAGGCGCATTGAAAATGTTCTTCGATGCCGTATTCTGCTACATTGACCCTGCAAAACGTGATGAGGGACGCAAGATGCTAGCCACCATTATGCACACAGAGGAGGGCTGGGACAGACGCCCCAGCAATGCTACCTTTGCCTCACGCCTCAAGGACACGAACTACCACCATATCTTTAGGAGCTTTGCCAAGGGCACATCGCCAGAAAATGGCTATGCGATGAATCCAGATGACTATGAACTACTCATCGCCAGCAAGAGCCCCGAGAGCGACTACCTCCGCGTGCTAGTAGACAGCACGGGAGCAGACTCCCACCGCATCACTTGGGTAAAGCAGTACCCAGATGGAAAGTGGTATGTGATCAACTGCGCTGGTCTCTACGTCGGCGTGCGCCCCCCTGCCTGCTAAGGAGAGATAGTCTCATGCTAAAACTTAGCATCATAGCCTCCTGCCTGCTGTCGCTCTCCTATGCGGAGACGCGCACAGACGGGCAGGGTCGCTACACAGGGCGCACGGACAAGAGCGGCAATAACGAGACGCACTACGATGTCTCGGGACGCTACAAGGGCAAGACCACTACCGACTCTCGCGGCGTGGAGACTCACTATGATTCTCAAGGACGCTATGTCGGCAAGAGTGAACCCGATGGCCGTGGAGGCATGCGCTTTTACGATGGGCAAGGTCGCTATGTTGGCAAGGCAGAGTCAGACGGCCGCGGTGGCATGCACTTCTACGATGCACAGGGACGCAACCAAGGACGCTCCAAGCGCGAAAGTAATGGACGAATCAATTACTACGACGCCCAAGGCCGCTACATAGGCAGCAAGCAAGCATAGGACAGCCTCCCGCGTCATTCTTCCCCTCTTTCAAAAAAGAGGGGATTTTTTTTGTATTTATTTGTATATACCCTAGTACTTCCATGTGCATATTTTAACTTTGACAATGATTGCATTAAGGTTAATTGGGAATATACCTATAAACACATAGTGCTAACAAGTAGAAAGTTACTAAGAATAAAGACTTGCATTTCATGCGATTGCTGCTACAATTCAGATGCCTCAAATTCCAATAACAAAAAGGTCTAAGCATGAAAATCACGTATCAGCTTCTCAAAAAAGCACTTGTTGCATCATTTGCTATTGCTAGCACACTAGCTTCCGCGAATACCCACACACTGACCGCATGGACAGAGACTGGGCAGCAGAGTGACATTCTGCTAGCAGCGACGCAATCTACTCTGCTCGGACCAGTAGTTAGTAATGCTACCGCCAGCGATATAAACATAACTACAGACCTCATTATTGATAGCCAAAGCGGTGCTGAAAACCTTGGTTCAGGTGTTATCAAAATGGAGGGAGGCAGATTATCTGTAACAGGTAGCGGTATCTCTATTAGCAATAATATTGAGCTAAACAATGCTGGGACATCGTCACAGGAATGGGGTGGCATTTTGTTCATAGAAGATGCAGCAATGACGGGCACCATTTCTGGAACACTGAATGGACATACAAATCAGTTATCAGGGTCAACCAGAGCGAGCATTATCGCCAACACGGAGGCAGGAGATATTAATTCCATAGAGGTAGACTTCAGCAATAACATAAATAAATCCACTACTAGCAGTACTTATTCTGGCGTGCTTATCAATATCGGAAATGTCGGAAAAATAAGTCGCATCAGAAGCATATCAGGTAATTTTATTAATAACTCTGCCCAAGGTGCTGGAGGGGAAGTGCTATCAGGTGCTATCCTCAATGACGATGGGGGGCACATGGGGCTGCTTGCACAGTCACGCAGCATGGAAATAACAGGCAATTATACGCAAATCGGGAGTGGTGCTAAAGAGTACATAGGCATATACAATGATGGTATCACGGGATACGGGAACAATATAGTTACTTCCATCATACAGATGAACGCCTATGGTGAGCACAAGATTACCGTCAATGACGGCATTAGCGGTCGAGAGAACCAGGCCGCACACCAAATCATTAACATCAATAACAATCTCGATGGATTTGGCGATGTGATCGATACATCCACCGCCCCAGACTACTCCACAGTAGAGTTCAATAGCCTCATAGAACATCAAACCATCAATGTAGAAAATGGCATACTCTCGCTGGGTAGCTACACTGGCAGCACCCACAGCACAGAAGCGAGCTTGGAGAACTCCATCCTCAATATCACAGCCAATGGACTAGTACGCACAGATGCAGACTATCTGAAAACTACTAGCACGGTGAACAACGATGGCACGTTGGAGTTTGTCGGCAATGGCGCTCTCGCGCTTTCAATAGCAGGCACAGGACAGATTCACATCAAGCAGCAGGATAATGGTAGCGCATCCATGCTACATGTGAATGCGGCTAACAATGACTTTAGTGGCGATGTCACCCTACATGAGAATATTCAACTCTTTTTTAACACGGAGGGCGAGAACCTCGGCACAGGTACATTCTACATGAATGGGGGCAAACTCTTTGTAGACAACGGGGTCGAAGTAGCGAACAATATAGTGCTGCAAGCACCATCTAACACGGCTCAAATTGCGGGAGGCGTTTTCTCCATCACAGGCGCGAGCCTAACTGGCACCATAACAGGAAAGATGGAAGGACATCTTAATCAATACTCTGACACTGTTCACGCGAGCGTATTTTCCATCACGGGTGGGTCAACAGTGGCGGTTATTAATGCTGATTTCATAAACAATCGCAATGTTTCAACAGGTAAACATGCTTTAGGGGGTGTGATATATAATCTAGGCAATACGACCCAAAAGTCTATAATCGGTAGACTGACAGGCGACTTTATAGGTAATTCTGCTGAAGCAAGGTCTGATGCGGCCCTAGCAGGAGCTATTGTGAATGATGACAATGCAAGCATGGGACTACTCGCCCTGACACGCAGCATGGAGATGACTGGTAACTATACCGAAAACGACATCGATGGCAAGCGATACATAGCCATATTCAACGATGGAGAACGTTCAGGCAGTGGCCTCACCTCCACCATGAACATGAACGCCTATGGTGAGTACAGCATTGTCATCAATGACGGAATAAGCGGACGCGTTGGCTATGCTGCATACCAAGTCATTAACATCAATAACAATCTTGATGGCTTTGGGGACGATATAGATACATCCACCGCCCCAAACTACTCCACAGTAGAGTTCAATAGCCTCATAGAACATCAAACCATCAATGTAGAAAATGGCATACTCTCGATGGGTAGCTACACAGACACAGATGGTTCTCGCAGCACAGAAGCCAGCTTGGAGAACTCCACCCTCAATATCACAGCCAATGGACTAGTACGCACAGATGCGGACTATCTGAAAACTACTAGCACGGTGAACAACGATGGCACGTTGGAGTTCACTGGTAGCGGTACGCTTCTACTGAACATTTCTGGTAGCGGTGAGCTCCATGTTACGACTGGAGCGACTCTCTACAGCAACGCAAATCTGCTACAATCTAGCGGCACAGTCAATAACGAGGGTACTCTCAACCTTACAGGAGGCACGCTGAGCAGTGACATGACCAATACTGGTACGGTCGCATTAGCCGCAACGGTAGATGTCACCATTGCCTCCACTGGTAGCATCTCGGGAGGCACTATCAGCCAGCAGTACAACTCTGCCGCGCAAAACGCCTCCCTGCATGTAGAGACAGGCGGTAGTCTCAGCGGCATTACTAATTATCAGCTCAATTTTCAGAACATAACGAGTGACTCTTACACATGGGAAAACTTCCTGAGCTGGGAGAGCGCAGGAGCAGTCATGGACTACGACAGCCTCAGCAACATGCTCAGCGTAAGCTTAGGCAGTGTAAGGCTAGACTCTCAATACTATACATTGACAGAAAACGACAACTCGTCTTATTCATTGATTCTCAACAGCAATTTAGCAACTGATGGCACATGGCGCTACGATGCTGTAACAGAAAGCAATCCCGCAGGGCTCATGAGCGTTGTTAAGAACGACTACAATAGTAATACACAAAGTTACACTAGCACTCAACAGAACATCGTGTTTGAGGGTGTTTTCGGCGATGATATGCTTACATCCGAAGCCACAGGCTACGAAGCCATGCAGAGCTACAAGTGGGATACCTTGTCGGATGGTACCCGTATTCTTGTTGCCTTAGCCGAGGGCGAAACGGGGGCTGATATTATAGCCTATTCTTCTTATAATAACGGAGTAGGAAATCCAAGTAGCGACGTTAATAGCAGCCAGTTAGGGACCACTACAACGTCAAGTGAAATTTTGGGCTCTACTCATTGGAGCACCTGGAGTTTCTACGTAAAATTAAGTACTTCCACTTATATTAGTCCCATTAATATCACAGGGGATATGGTAGGCATGAATGTCTATAATATGCAAAATTCGGGTGATCATGGAAGTATCGGCATAATTGCTCAGCCCAATGTAACTATAGATAATATTACTGGCGACTATATAGGCAATACGTATTTTTTGAATAATACATACTCTGGTTTTACCCTAGGGCATGCAACTATTTTGATGAATATGACCGCAACTGTTAATAATATCACTGGTGATTTTATTAGTAACACGATGCGCCTCGAGGGAAATGGAGGTGGTAACATCCTCTCTTTTTCAACGCTTTCTTTTTCTGGTGTAATGTCTAACGTAGGAGGAAACATTGGTGTGGTAAGTTCTGATTTCATCAGCAATGGGTTCCAATTCGGCTGGACTATGGAGCATGATGATGCCCTTCTTGCCGGTGCAATTGTTCAACATGAAGACAATAACTTTACTGCTAGCAGCAGTAACGCTCAAATTACTGCTTTGCACGGCAACTTTATAGGAAATTATACAGTAGATATTCTCAATGATACATCGGAAATCACAAACTATGTTTCCGCTGCGGGTGCAATTAATAATTCAAAGAGTATCATTGGCAATATAACAGGCAACTTTGATGGCAACTACGTGGTTACGCACAAGAGCGAGGATAGCGCCATCGCAGGGGCTATCACCAACACCGCAGGGACTATTGCTATCTCCACTGCTAATGACAATGTCAGCTTTACTGGCAACTACGTCAACTTTGTGGCAACGGATGAAAGCGTCAAAACAAAATATATTGCCATACAGAACCGCGGCACAGCAGAGAGAGATGCCATCATACATATATCCGCCTATGATGAAAATCGCGTTATCTTTAATGATGCTATCACAGGGGCTAGTGACCAGCGCGAGAACCAAATCATCAACATCAACAATAATACGGATGGATTTGGTGCAGATATCAAGAGCGGTGTATTTGAATACTCCACCGTGGAGTTCAACAACACGGTAGAAAACCAGACCATCAATGTAGAAAATGGCACGCTCAAACTTGGTGTCTTTGCAGGAACTAGCCTACAAAGCAGTGATGGAGCAGAGCTAGGCCTCCCTGCATCCAGCGCGATGCTCAAAAACTCTGTACTCAACGTGGCTAGCACGGCAACAGTCAACACCGATGCCAGCTACCTTGGCACGGACAATAGCATTGCCAATCTAGGCACTATAGAGCTCACGGGTGGCACGCTGGGCAACATCATAGGCGGTAGTGGCAGCATAGAGGTATCAGGCACAGTATCAAGTAACGCAAATTACTTTGGGGGCACTAATAGCATCAGCAACACGGGTATAATAGAGCTCACAGGCGGCACACTGAGCAATGTCATGACCAGTACAGGCACGGTCACACTAGGAGCAACGGCAGATGTCACCATTGCCTCCACTGGTAGCATCGTGGGTGGCACTATCAGCCAGCAGTACAACTCTGCCGCGCAAAACGCCTCCTTGCATGTAGAGGCAGGCGGTAGTCTCAGCGGCATTACTAATTATCAGCTCAATTTCCAGAACATATCGAGTGACTCTTACACATGGGAAAACTTCCTGAGCTGGGAGAGCGCAGGAGCAGTCATGGACTACGACAGCCTCAGCAACATGCTCAGCGTAAGCTTAGGCAGTGTAAGGCTAGACTCTCAATACTATACATTGACAGAAAACGACAACTCGTCTTATTCATTGATTCTCAACAGCAATTTAGCAACTGATGGCACATGGCGCTACGATGCTGTAACAGAAAGCAATCCCGCAGGGCTCATGAGCGTTGTTAAGAACGACTACAATAGTAATACACAAAGTTACACTAGCACTCAACAGAACATCGTGTTTGAGGGTGTTTTCGGCGATGATATGCTTACATCCGAAGCCACAGGCTACGAAGCCATGCAGAGCTACAAGTGGGATACCTTGTCGGATGGTACCCGTATTCTTGTTGCCTTAGCCGAGGGCGAAACGGGGGCTGATATTATAGCCTATTCTTCTTATAATAACGGAGTAGGAAATCCAAGTAGCGACGTTAATAGCAGCCAGTTAGGGACCACTACAACGTCAAGTGAAATTTTGGGCTCTACTCATTGGAGCACCTGGAGTTTCTACGTAAAATTAAGTACTTCCACTTATATTAGTCCCATTAATATCACAGGGGATATGGTAGGCATGAATGTCTATAATATGCAAAATTCGGGTGATCATGGAAGTATCGGCATAATTGCTCAGCCCAATGTAACTATAGATAATATTACTGGCGACTATATAGGCAATACGTATTTTTTGAATAATACATACTCTGGTTTTACCCTAGGGCATGCAACTATTTTGATGAATATGACCGCAACTGTTAATAATATCACTGGTGATTTTATTAGTAACACGATGCGCCTCGAGGGAAATGGAGGTGGTAACATCCTCTCTTTTTCAACGCTTTCTTTTTCTGGTGTAATGTCTAACGTAGGAGGAAACATTGGTGTGGTAAGTTCTGATTTCATCAGCAATGGGTTCCAATTCGGCTGGACTATGGAGCATGATGATGCCCTTCTTGCCGGTGCAATTGTTCAACATGAAGACAATAACTTTACTGCTAGCAGCAGTAACGCTCAAATTACTGCTTTGCACGGCAACTTTATAGGAAATTATACAGTAGATATTCTCAATGATACATCGGAAATCACAAACTATGTTTCCGCTGCGGGTGCAATTAATAATTCAAAGAGTATCATTGGCAATATAACAGGCAACTTTGATGGCAACTACGTGGTTACGCACAAGAGCGAGGATAGCGCCATCGCAGGGGCTATCACCAACACCGCAGGGACTATTGCTATCTCCACTGCTAATGACAATGTCAGCTTTACTGGCAACTACGTCAACTTTGTGGCAACGGATGAAAGCGTCAAAACAAAATATATTGCCATACAGAACCGCGGCACAGCAGAGAGAGATGCCATCATACATATATCCGCCTATGATGAAAATCGCGTTATCTTTAATGATGCTATCACAGGGGCTAGTGACCAGCGCGAGAACCAAATCATCAACATCAACAATAATACGGATGGATTTGGTGCAGATATCAAGAGCGGTGTATTTGAATACTCCACCGTGGAGTTCAACAATACAGTAGAAAACCAGACCATCAATGTGCATGCTGGTACGCTTAAGCTGGGTGCCTTTGCTGGGACAAATCTTTCTGTAGCAGGCAAGGATTACTCCCTCCCTGCGCAAGAATCGAAGTTAGTGGCATCAACTCTCACTGCCAAGGGTAGTAGTACCGTCATCGTGGAAAAGGCCGACTCCCTCGGCAATGACAATACCATTGCACTCACCGAGCAGAGCCGCATGGAGGTGGGTGCTGGTGTTCTTAGTAGTCACATCACCGTAGCAGATGCAGCTACACTACATATAGCCGCCAATGTTACAATAAACAGCATTCTGACAGTGGAATCTTCTGCGTCCATAACGGGCAACAGTCACCAAGCACGCCTGCTAGAATCAGTCACTCTAGGTATCAATGCTGGTATTTATGGAATCAATATATCATTATCCAATAGCCGCATAGAAGCCAGCGAGTCCGCAGCTGCCCCTGCCAGCAATGCCCGGGCTGACGTTATAGATATTTATAACGTTAATACAAAAGCAAACATTGATAGCATATCAGGTAGTTTGGCACTCCATATCGCCATCATTGATGAGGCTGCCTTCCTTGATAACTACTATAAAGACATACCTTTAGGAGTGCTTCTCACGGATTTGGATGGGCTTACTATGAGCGATTTTGGCACAAATTACGACTTCTATAGCAATATCCACATCACCTTTGGTAGCATCTCTGCTACGGTGACAGGAGTGGAGAATAGTGGCAGTGGTGTCCTCTTTGCCGTAACTATCCCAGAGCCCAGCACCGCCACGCTCAGCCTACTGGCACTGGCAGGACTACTTGCCCGCCGTCGTCGCAAGAAAGTTAGCAAGCTTTCTCTATAAAATATTGAATGAGCATCCATTCTGTGCTGTCTCAACGGGACAGAATGGATGCCTCATGAAAATCAAGAACATTACCAGATACACCTACGAGAGCACGGATTTCCTCGGTTGGAGGGTGAGCGTGCAACGTTGCGGGCGCATCATCACGCGTTACTTTTCCGATTTAGAATATGGTACAGAGGAGGAGGCTCTCCATGCGGCTCTGCTCTACCGTGATTACATCATCCAAGGGCTGAGGCAGCACAGCGATGACCTAGAGGGCTTCATGGACGAGGAGCTACGCCATGTGCAGGATATACTACGCAACAAAATTATTGGCTTGAAATAGAATAACAAAATGTTATACTGTATAGTAATGATACAGCAACTATTCAAGCCCTTATTACGCGCAGCCTTGCTGCTATCCTTCTTTGCTTCTGCCATACATGCCAATGATGCGGAGATAATCGTATCTGACAAGCTGGAAAAAGTTGAGGAGAAGAATATTTTTAAAGACCCGCATTATTACCAATGGTGCAGCTCTATTTTGAAGGGTGAGGATGGCAAGTACCACCTCATTTATTCACGCTGGCGCAGGGAGTTGGGTTTTTATGCGTGGTTGACTCATTCCGAAGGCGCACATGCTGTAGCTGACTCTCCCGAGGGTCCTTACAAGTATGTGAATACCCTTCTCGATTTGCGCCAAGAGACCAAAAAGGCAGGCAGTCTCATCACCGCACATAATCCCAAAATCAAGTTTTTTGAGGGACGCTATTACCTCTATTTTATCAGCACGACTAGCCCCAAGGATTTGAAGGATAGTGAGCTGGTGGAGACAGCGAAGGTGGGCTACTCTCACCCCAATTGGCAACCACTGCGTCGCAACCAGAGGGTATTCGTGGCTTCGGCGGCGTCTTTGAACGACAGTTTTCAAATAAGCGATGGCTCTTTGATTGAGCCCTCGGGTCCTATCACAACCCTGACGGTCAATCCCGCCATTACCCAAGGACCAGATGGTCGTTATTACCTCATTGTGAAAGGAGATAAGCCCCATTCAACAAAATTTGAGCGCAATCAGGCCATGGCTATTTCCCAAAGCCCCGATAAGGGCTTTACCATGCAGCCCAAGGCTGTGATAGAGTCATGGGACACGGAGGATGTCTCCCTATTCTACCACCCCGAGTCAAAGCGTTTTTATGCGGTATTTCACGCCCATCACTATGTGGGCATGATGAGTTCTCGCGATGGCATCAACTGGCAAAAGGCGCAGGACTTCCAAATCATGAAGAAGCAAATCCCCCTCAAGAGCGGCGGCTTCATCCAGCCCCAACGCATGGAGCGTCCTTTCCTATTCGTAGAAAATGGCAAAGCGCGAGTCCTCTCTCTCGCCGTAAAAAAGGGTAACGACAGTTACATTGTCTTTGTTCCTATAAAAAGCCTATAAGCTTTATTACTGCTTTATTACCTGATAAATCATTGCCAAGTTGAGCGTCCTTTGCTATACTACACGCATACTCACACGGAGAAGCACTCCCCATGGCAAAGTTTTTTAACAAACGCTCTCAATCAACGCAAAAGAAGCGAAAAGGAGAGAAGAAAAGTGAACCCAAGAAGCAAAAAAAACGCTTCTCGTGGCGTCGTTTGTTTTTTCGCTTGGTTCTGATTTCTCTCATTTTGCTCATACTGGGTAGTGCTGCGGGCTATTTTCTTTTCATCACCTTCACCTCCTCTCATCGCAAGTGGGCGGAGGAGTTGAACCTAGAGGATATCAATAACCTAGACCATCCAGCTGTCATTTATGATAGAAATGGTGAGGAGATAGGGCGTATTTACGACGAAAACCGCAGCTACGTGACGCTGGATGAGGTGTCGGAGAGCATGGTCAATGCGCTGGTGGCGCAGGAGGACAAGAGCTTCTGGACGCACGATGGCTATGACCCTGTCGGCATCCTGCGCGCGGTCAAGGCTACTATATCCACAGGCGGCAATGTCAATCAGGGTGCGTCCACTATCACCCAGCAGCTGGCACGCGGTGCCTTTGACTTAGAGCGTCGCACGCAGGCGCGCGGGGGCTCTCGCTATGATAGAAAGATTGTGGAGATTTTTCTCGCGATGCGCATAGAGGAAAAATACTCCAAACGCCAGATACTTGAGTTCTACCTCAACCGCATTTATTTTGGGCGCGGATTCTATGGCATACGCGCGGCGTCCTTGGGCTATTTTGGCAAAGAGCCTAAGGATCTCACCATCCCCGAGGCAGCAAGTATAGCCGCCCTAGTAAAAAACCCTGAGACCTACAACCCCCTGCGCAATCCAGAGCTCAACTTCCGCTGGCGCAATGACGTGATTGACCGCATGTACCGCTCTGGCTATGTCAGTTTTGATGAGGCGGACAGACTCAAGGCCATTCCCCTTGTCACCAACCCACGTCCGATAAAGCGTAATACCACATTCCTCTACAGTCAGGTATACAAGCAGGTTTACGGTCTTTTTGAACCCCAGAGAGCGGATGAAATCCTCAAAAGCCAAGGGATACGCATCTACACAACCATAGACAAGTCCCTGCAAGAAACAGCAGAGCAAAGCCTGCAAAGGCAGCTGCACAACATAGAATCTCGCGCTGACTACATGCACCGTCGCCATGACAGCCCTGTGGAGGAAGGCAGCCTCGATAAGCACGATTACGTAGATGGTGCTATCTACGCCTTGGACAACAAGACAGGCGGGGTGCTGGTCTATGTGGGTGGGCGCGACTTTGAGCGCGATAACTTTGATATGCTGGAGTCAGGAAAGCGCGCTGCGGGTACAGCCTTCTTGCCCTTCCTCTTTGCCAGTGCTCTGGATAATGGTTACTTGCCCAATTCTCGCCTCATTGATGATGCCTTGGATAACCGCTTGGCTGGCATTGGCGGCGCAGAGGGTATTCTCGGAGAATGGGGGATGGAGGTGGATCGCGGCAGCTATCTGGACTCTATCACACTGCGCCAAGCCCTCTCTTGGTCAAAGATAGCCGCCTCCGCGCGCCTTGCTATAGAACTGGGTACAAAGCCCTTTATCAAAAGCCTCACCGAATACGGCATCACGCCCCCCCAGCGCAATGCTGGCAGCACAGAGGCAGATCCAGTCTACTATCCCCGTGTCTTCTTGGGGACAGAGGCCATTGCCCTACGCCAGCTGGTGTCTAGCTACACGGTATTCCCCAATGGTGGCGCACGTCCCCTTGCCCCCCACATCGTCACCAAGGTAACAGACAGCGCGGGCAAGGTCTTGTGGGAAGAGCCCTTGGCGAAGAAGGCACGCTCCATCGCCTCCATGACGCCTTGCACCAGCTTCCGCATCCATACCATGCTGCGCGAGAGTCTGGAATCGGGTAGTGCTGTGCGCCTGCTTCCCTACCTGCCCTATCACTTCAAGGGCGCGGTGAAAACGGGTACCAACTATGATTTTGCGGACAATGTTCTGGTGGGCTATAGTAGCTCTATCAGTTGCGGTGTGTGGATAGGCTTTTTGAACAGCAAGAAGGCCATCTACCCCTACGCCTTTTCCTCTGACACCTGCGGGCCTATTTTGGGTGCGATCTTCTCCCGCTCTACGGAGGTTGGCTGGGCGGATGAGTCCATTGCCATGCCCTCTGATACAGAGGCGGTGGAAATATGCAAGAGCTCTGGCATGCTGGCTAGCGAATTCTGCTTTGAGTCAACCATGGAGGGAGGCAAACCGAGCTACACGCGCAATACCTATGTGGAGTACTTCCCCAAGGGGGATGTGTCACTGCCTGTGTGTACGGTGCATGGTGATGCCCTGCCCTCGCTGCATGATTTTATCGGTAGCGGTGCTTACAGCGCGCGCGTATTGCCCGTCATCCCCATTATGCCGCAGTTGCGCGCCCTACAGGGTGATGACCCCTATGGATCGGAGCTACGGCTCACGCCCCGCCATCAGGATGGAGCAGGCCTGGATGAGGCTAGCCGCAACAGGCGTGCCTTCCTTGACCCCAACTCCATGAATGAGGGAAAGGACGATGCCATGGATGAGGTGCACGATGAGGCACTCATCGAGCTGCGACCACCTCCCAGCCTCATCATCCCACCAAGACCACTTTCCTATTAATTTTCAGTCATTTTATCACATGTCAACATCATCTCAAACATTTGTCAATACGCAGGAGAAGGTTCTGCGTATGAATCTGGATAAGCGCTTCTACGGCTCTTTTGCCGAAATTGGGGCGGGACAAGAAACAGCCAACTGGTTCTTCCGCACCTCGGGTACGGCGGGAACAGTCGCAAAGACCATTTCTGCCTACGACATGACGATGAGCGACACCCTCTATGGTCCTGTACGCCGCTATGTCTCCGAAGAGAGACTCTTGCAAATGATGGATTATGAGTATGAGCAGATTGTAGAGAGACTCTCCACCAAACGCGGGAAAAACACCTGCTTTTTTGCCTTCTGTAACACAGTGAAATGCAAGGGCTACAAGGACAATGGTCCTTGGTCAGCATGGATAGGAGTGCGCTTTCAATTGCGCCCTGGGCTGCCCCCCAGTGATTTTATCCTCCATGTCCACCTCAAAGTCCCTGATCATGATAAGCAGATGGAGGTCTTGGGCATCTTGGGGGTCAATATTCTCAATGCCCTCTTTTACCAACGAGAGCATCTGGAGGACTTTGTACCCAGTCTGGGGGAAAATCTCAACCTCAACCATTACGAGATCGACATGGTGCGCTTTAGCGGACATGGCTTTAGCATGTTTGACAACCGTATTCTTGCCCTACACCTCGTGCAGGCTGGGCTGGCAAAGTCCACCCTCATCTGCCCCGATGGTCGCGTCGTGCAGCCAGCAGACTTTCTTTACAAGCGACCCATCGTCATGCTACGCGGTAGCTTTACCCCGCTGTGCAATATCCATCTGGAGATGATGGACAGCGTGCGAGAGAAGTTCATCTCCCACCTACCCGATGATAAAAAAGAACGCGTGGTGGATATCTGTGAGCTCTCTCTCTCCAACCTCCTCCGTGCAGAGGGCGTCGATTTGCTCGAGTTCATTGACAGACTGGATGCCCTCGGTGCCTTGGGCAAGACAGTCATGGTGACCAATATCTCACATTTCCACGGCATATCTGGACTGCTCAGCCAATACACAACAGAGCCCGTAGCCATCGCGCTTTCCATAGCATTGCTCAATGAGCTCTTTAAAGAAAAGTGGGCAACCACACTAGGCGGCATCTTTTCTGCCATGGGGCAGAGCTTTATCAATGAGACAAAATTCTACGTCACTCCTTGGATTAACCGCAGCACAGGAGAATTTGTTACCGCTAGCACCTACAGAGCACCCGAGAGTTACAAGTACCTCTACCGTCATCTACTAGCCTGCGGCAGCATCGTCGATGTGCCTTACTTTAACCAAAAGCTTCTCATGCAGACACCAAATGACATTCTCAGCATGATTGTTAATGGTGATGAGTGCTGGCGCGAATATATACCTACAGAGGCAAAGCGCATGGTAGAACATATTAAACAGCAAGCTAAAGAGCAATGAACAATCTATCCGTCAAATCCCACTTTCCCATCTTTGCGCAAAAGGTAGACGGACAAGACCTCGTCTACCTCGATAACGCCGCCACGACACAAAAACCCCGCTGTGTCCTAGAGGCTATCACGGAGTACTACGAAAAGCAGAATGCTAATATACACCGTGGTGCGCACTTTCTCAGCCGACTGGCGACCTACCATTATGAGAAGTCTCGCTCTGACATAGCCCGCATGCTGGGGGCTAACTCTCCCAAGGAAATCATCTTTACCACTGGCACGACTGCTGCCATCAACCTCGTTGCGCAATGTCTTACCACTCGCATCAAAGCCGGTGATGAGATACTTGTCACCTGGGACTCCCATCACTCCAACATTGTGCCTTGGCAGATGCTCTGCGAGCGCACGGGAGCCGTACTGCGCCCCATCCCCCTGACTACTAGCTTGGAGGTCGATATGGAACAGTACGACAACATGCTCAACCCACGTGTGAAGCTGCTGGCCTTTCCTGCTATTTCCAACTCCACAGGTATCATCCATCCAGCCAAGAAGCTGATGGACAAGGCTCGCTCTGTCAATCCTGACTGCCTAGTCCTCATCGACGGGGCGCAAAGCACAGGCCACCTTGCAGTCAATCTGTCTACCTTGGGCTGCGATTTTTATGCCTTTTCGGGGCACAAGATTTACGCCCCTACGGGCACAGGTGTGCTCTGGGGTAGAGAGGATCTTCTCAATGAGCTGCCACCATGGCTGGGCGGAGGAGAAATGATTAAGCAGGTGCGCTTTTCTGGAACAACTTACAATGAGTTGCCCTTCAAGTTTGAAGCAGGAACACCGGACATAGAGGGCAATATCGCCCTTGCCGCAGCCATGCGTTATGTGGAGCAACTGGGCTATGACAACATACGCCAGCATGAGGAGGCACTGCGCAACCGTTTTGATGAAGGCATTGCCGAGATGGTGGGTATACGCATCCTCGGACAGGGCTTGCAGCGTGGCTCGCTGAGCTCCCTTATTGTGGAGGGTATACACCATTATGATTTGGGCTCCCTTCTCGACCAGATGGGCATAGCTGTGCGCACGGGGCATCACTGCTGCCAACCTCTGATGCACTCCCTTCAGATAGAGGGCACAACGCGATACTCCTTTGCTGCTTATAATACGATAGAAGATATTGATATTGCATTGGAAGGCACAGCGCGTGCCCTGCGCATGCTGCGACGATAATTTGTTCTTTTCTTCTCGCGATTATTACGTCAGCGGGGCTTGCCTTGATGGGGTGCTATGTGCTATCATCCGAGAGGATGCTCTCTTCTCCTGCCAGCATGAGTCACAACCTGCCCGATCAGCCCTGCCTGATCGTGCCAAATCGTGTATCCTTGCAACTGGTGCAGTACTTGGAGGAGATGCTCCTCCCGCACTCCCCTATATGCTGGCTAGTGGAGCAGAACTTTTTGCCTGATGAGGATATCTACCAACATCTGCAACATCGCGCGGCTCCGGGCATCGTCTTCCCCATGGGCTTTATCAAGAGAGAGGAACTGCGACGCCAACTGCTCTCCCAACTGGATAGAGGGCGTTTTGTTGTCTACCTCGGTGGGCGTGCCGAACAGCTGCGTGGGGAGATTTGCGACTACCCAACCGACATTCTACGCTTTCTCTCCCTGCTAAAACTACCCATCACCCCTCTTTATATGGCTAGCCATCCCCAGTGGGAAAGCGCAGGGCAGACAGCCCCCTCCCCCATACAGGTGATGGTAAATTGTATGCCATCTCTTCCCGCGGGAGAGGATCAGGCAACACGCCTGCGCTGCGCTTGGCTAGAGGCTTCTACGCAACAACTGCCAGAGCTGGCAGAGCTAGCAAGCCCCTGCGTGGCGGATGAATTGCTGCACAGCCTACTGCACCACTCTGGATCTTGCTTTATCAACGGTATTGATGACTCCATGATGTCCTATGACCAGATGCTGCGCCTTGCACTGCCGCTGGCGCGACACTGGCGACGCACCCATAGGGATTGTCGTCGATTGGGTATCATCCTCCCCCCTGGAAAGGCCGCTATCCTAGCTAATCTTGCCTGCCTTATTGCGGGCATTAGCCCAGTGAATATCAGCACCCAGCTTTCTGCGCCCCACATGGCTAGTCTGATAGATCAGGCACAGCTGACGCGCTTTGTCACCGAGGAGCGTTATTACCAAAAAATGATTAACTTTGCCTGGCCCATGCCCCGTGACCTCATCATGATGGGCAAGGAGATGGAGAGACTAAGCCGCATGCGCGTGCGCATGAAATTTTGGAACACTCTGGCGCATATGTACAGCGTAGCCCAACTCAAAAATTGGGTAGATACCCTGCCTGGTAATGGGGGAGATGAGGTTGCTATGCTCTTCACCCAATCAGAGCAAAAGAACCCCAAGGCCGTGCGCATCAGTCATCGCATGCTCATGGCAGGGCTCATGAGCATACATGAGCGTATGCCCCTCCAGACAGAGGACGCGGTGCTCACCGCGCAGGGTTTTGAAGAGCATGTAGGATTTTTTATAGGTCTCTTTTACCCCATCATGCAGGGCTGTGACCTCATCACCTACCCATCTGGTGCGGCAGGAGAAAGACTGGCCATACTCTGTGATCAGTATAAGGCCAAGATAGCATTGACCAACGCGCAAAATCTACGCCTGATGACACAGGATGCGCCCGTTGATGCGCGTCATCCCTTTTCGCGTCTCTCTACCCTGCTGTGCAGTGGCTCTGGGGTCAGTGCCTCCTTGGAGCAACGGGTACATGCTCTCTGGGGCGTGCGTCTGACAAGCTCTTATAGTCTTTGCGAGGCAGCGGGTCTAGTGAGCCTCAACATACCAAGCCTGCCGCCAGTAGCAAAGCAAACGGCAGCCAGTTATAGAATCCCCAGCTACCAGCAAGGCAGTGTTGGTCGCCCCCTCACTGGTCTCTCTCTGCGCGTCTGCCCCATGGATAGCACCAACCCTGATGTGCAACAATCCCCAGAGCAATGGGGTATGCTTTGGCTCAAGGGAGCAAAGCTCATTGACGGGGCGGAGACGACAAAACAAGGCTGGCTGCGCACAGGTGATATAGCACGCATCAACCCCGATGGTATGCTCTGCATCTCTGGCAGAGAGAGTCGCTTTAGCCAAATTCAAAATGTACTCGTCGGTCACGATGAACTTGAAGAAGTGCTGCATGAAATTTATCAAGTCACCAACCCCGACCAACGCAAGTTCGCCATCATCGCCGTTAGGGAAAAGGGCAGCAGCGAAGACAGACTGGTCATGCTCTCCCTAGTGCATGAGAGCATCCCCACGCATGAGCTCCTCACCTTGAAGTACAAGTTAATGAACCTCAATTATCATGCTGCTTGGTGCCCGCAGAATATCCTTTCCGTCAAGCGAATCCCAGAGCAAGCAAATGGCCAGACTGACATCAAGCTTTGCTACCGCTTTGTCATCGAGGCCCTCGGCCTCAAACCCCAACATTGACCGACATGCGTAAGCCCAAAAACCCACCATCCTCACGCTATAGCCTCCAAGAAAGAGAGCAGCGCCAAAAGGAAAGAGAAGAGGGATTCAATTCTCTCTTACGCGTCGGAGCAGTGACGCTTTTTATCTTCATCTCCTTTATGGCCATCGTCCTCTTGGTAACTCCGCATCTGGAGCTAGTCCGCCTCGAAAAGCAACTGCATCAAAGCCAGCTTCAGTACGAGCAGGTACTATCGCAGTATCAGGAAGCCCAAAAGCATTTGAAACGCATGGATGATCCCGAGTATTACGAAAACATGGCGCGTGACCGCGTGCATCGAGCACGTGAGAATGAGCGCATCATCCACCCCGCCAAGCCAGAGTTAGAACTAGAGGCCGTACCCGAGGGAGAGAGGTAAAAGCCATACACAAAAAAAGGAGACCGTTGAAGGTCTCCTTTTTTTGTGGAATATATTCCAAAAATTATTGCCCAAGAACAAAGAAGTTCTTATCTACCTGCGTCTGTGCGGTAGTTACGCCCGTGCCATCAAGGGTGTTACCATCTACCGTAGTAATGCTGACAGAGCCTTCAATGCTTGCGATTGCACCACTAACAGCAGCACCAAAATCGAAGTTGAAAATCAGAGCCTCACCCGCCAATGTAGGCAGGTTGGAGTCATCGGTATCAAACAAGGCCAAAAGCAGATTGCGGTCATCACGATCACTGGCATCCACTAAGGAGATACTAAGCGTGCCCTGAGTTGGAACCCCACTGGCGTGCTCGTGCTCATCCGTGGTGTATACCATCAGAACGGGTACGATACTTTGACCGACAACAATTTCACCTTCCATGAGCATCGCGCCTGTTGAACCATCACCGCCTACTGATTGGGGCTGTGTAGGACGAATAGCCATAACGAATGTGCCTTGGGTGCGGAAGTACTTTCTACCAGTGTAGAAATCATCTTCTAACATGTAGTTGCTGTAGCCTAAATCATCTTCACTATCTGAACTAGCGGAGCATGAACTGAGAGTGAAGCAAGTCAATGGTAACAGAAAAAGCCCTGCGGCCATCCATCCGTATTGAAATATTTTTTTCATAAGTTTAAATCTAAAGTCTACAGCCCTTTTTAATCTCATGGGTATAATGAGGGTTTGGAGCGTGTTTCTATAAAACATTAGCACAGCAACCGCGGAAGTCAAGTATTTTTTGTGAGACAGCGCGACAATTTTTCATCACCAGTTAAAAATATGACTTAGATTCTTTCTAATGTGAATAGCTAGGTATTGCATTCTTTTATCGACTGTGATATAATAGCCGCGCACGTGGGATAGCGGCTGTGATGGCCACCAACTCCGATCCCCCTCATAACGATATGAACGACCAACAACAATCTTTCAAACGACTGCCTGTAGCTGTAAAAGGAACAGGCTCTTATGTACCAGAACGCCGTCTAACCAACTCTGATTTAGAGCAGATGGTAGACACCTCTCATGAGTGGATTATGGAACGTACAGGTATTGAAGAACGCCGTATTGCCGCACCCGATGAAAAAACCAGCGACATGGCTACACAAGCCGCTCTGCGTGCCCTCGAAAACGCCAATGTTAGCCCCGAGGAAGTGGATCTCATCATCCTAGCCACCGTCACCCCCGACACCTTCACGCCCTCCACAGCTTGCTATGTTCAGGCAAACATTGGCGCGGTTAATGCTGCAGCTTTTGACATATCAGCAGCTTGCTCAGGCTTTCTCTACGCCCTCAAGACAGCAGTGCAGTTCATCGGTTGCGGTCAGGCAAAGACTGCTCTTGTCATCGCCAGTGAAAAACTTTCTCATATCGTCAACTGGGAAGACCGCAACACCTGCGTTCTCTTTGGTGACGGTGCAGGGGCTGCTGTCCTCCAAGTAGGCAGCGGAGAAGAAGGTGATAGCGCCATTCTCGCCACAGACATCGGCGCAGACGGCACACTCACCGACCTACTGCGCGTCCCTGGTGGCGGTACAGCACTGCCAACAACAGAGGCCAATATTCACGAAAAACTTTACACTCTCGCCATGCGAGGCAATGAGGTATTCCGTCACGCGGTACACCACATGAAAACCTCTGCACTCTCCCTCATAGAGCGTGCTAACATCAACCCTGATGAGGTTGCCCTCATCATCCCCCATCAGGCTAACTTGCGTATTATTAACGCTGTTGCCTCCCGCATCAAAATCGCACCAGAAAAGGTGTTCATTAACTTACAAAAATACGGCAATACCTCTGGTGCTGCTGTAGCCATCGCCTTCGACGAAGCTCTTCGTAGCGGACGCGCGAAAAAGGGTGAAATCGTCATCCTCGTAGCCTTCGGAGCAGGTCTCACATGGAGCTCCGCAGCCATACGCCTTTAGGCTTTCTCCCACCTATCAAAAAAGCAATATGTTACCAGAATCAATTTATAACAAAAAAAATCCATTTCACGCGCCCGTCACTGCATGGCGCAAACTGACAAAAGAAGGAGGGGCTAAAGATAGCTTTCACAATGAGATCGACCTCACGGGCTCTGGTCTCACCTACGTAGCAGGCGATGCCTTAGGCGTCTACCCCTGCAATGATGAGGCATTAGTCGATGCTCTCATCGCTGCCATGGCTCTTGACCCTGCGGAGATCGTGCCCTTGCCAAAGGATGGCGAGGCCACCCTGCGCGAGGCTCTCATTAACAACTACGATATCACCAATCTCAAAAAGCCCCTTCTCGTTAAATGGAACAAGGTGGCCGCCAGTGAAAAGTTGAGCAATTTGCTGGCTGATAAAGAGGCTCTAAGCAACTACATGTGGGGACGCGACCTACTGGATGTAGCCAGTGACCCTGAAATGAAGGCCAGCTTTGCGAATGCGGTAAGCTTTGTAGCCATCCTCACAAAACTCAGCCCCCGCCTCTATTCTATCGCCAGCAGTCCCGATACAGTAGTCGGACAAGTATCACTTTGCGTGGAAGCCGTGCGCTATCACGTAGATGGTCGCCAAAGAGGAGGCATCTGCTCCACCTACATGGCAGATCGACTACCCGTTGGCGCAAAGGCACGCGTCTTTGTCCACAGCAACAAGAACTTTCGCTTGCCCGAAAATGGTGCGACACCCATCATCATGGTGGGACCTGGTACGGGTATAGCCCCCTATCGCTCATTCTGGGAACAGCGCGTCATTGATCAGGCAACAGGCCCCATGTGGCTCTTCTTTGGCAACCCTCACGCAGCCACAGATGGCTGCTATGAGGATGAGATAGACGCCCTCGTGCAGGCAGGGAAACTCAAATACAGCGTGGCTTGGAGCCGCGATCAAGAGCAAAAAATCTACGTCCAGCACCTTATGGAGCAAGAGGGCGAAGAACTCTGGAAGTGGCTGGAAGCAGGTGCAGCCTTTTATGTCTGCGGAGATGCCCAGCGCATGGCTAGAGATGTAGAAAAAGCCCTCCTCGCCCTCATTGCACAACACGGACAGCGCAGCCCTGAAGAGGCCACCGCCTACCTAGCCGCAATGAAAGCCCAACAACGCTACCAACGCGACGTTTACTAAAAGGAAGTTCAATTTTACCCCCAAAAAAGCACCATTGCGCATGTCTAGCGTAATGGTGCTTTTTTTGCAAGGTTCAGATTCTTCAACGAGGCAGATTAAGACGCGAAAAGAAGCGCGCCCAAAGGCGGCGTTTATTCTGCGCCTTCTCCTCGCCATTCCCTTTCAGAGCAAGGTACATTTCTTTCAGAATGGGTCGAAGGAGATGCTTATTGCGCAGTGTTTGGAAAAGTCCGTTCTTCGTTTGCTTGAGCAGCTGCTGAGCCTGTGGTGGATTCTTGGTAATACTTTTTTCCATGGCATCTTTGATGAAGCTACGGGAATATTCCACCATATGCCTGAGGCGGGCTTGGGCGTCATCATCTTCAAAAGGAGCTTTTACCAACAATGATTTGTCTATATATTGACCTGGTAGGATAAGTCGCTCGGGAATACCAAAAGCATTGACTAAAGAGGTAAATCGGCTCATACCGCGTTGAATATTGGGGATGATGAGCATAGGCTTGTTGAGAAGCAATCCAAAGCAAGCGCCATGGAAGGAGTCAGTGACAAAGCATTCACAGTCGCGTATCACCTTGATCCAGCTGGGAATATCTGCTTTTTTGCCATCGCGCATACCTGATTCGATGGCTTGATTGTCCGGGTCGAGGATTGCCAAAACTCGTTGCACCTCAGCGGAGCGATCAAGGATATGCATGGCAGTGAACTTCTCTGGCAGGTCAAGGCTGGATTCATCGGCAAGCTGGCTGTAGTGCGAAGCATCAAGAAAGAAAACAGGGTCAAGGATCTGTTCTGCTTCTATTGATAAATCGCGGCAGATGGCTACACCTTCGCGCTCTCGAACAGAGATCGCGTCAAATCGGCTGAGCAAGGCAGTGATGATTTCCTTCGCCCTGTTACCACGGTCACATTCATCCTTTCCAAAACTTGCCGCGCAAGAAATGAGCTTTTTATTAGAAGGCACAAAATCGAGGAAGTAGGTGTAACCCGCGCGTGCTGTATACTGGAGGTTCCATACCTGATCAGAGCCAACCATGAAGGTATCAAAGTATGAGGCGAGGCGATGCAGGTCTCGTGGTTTAGCAACATAGGGAGAGCATTTTAATCGCTCTTTCACAAAAGAGTCAAAGGCCTCCCCCACATCGTGCATCCCACGGTGGGTGGGGTAGTGTATAAGCTCGCTACTATAGCCCAGCTCTGTGAGGTACTGCTGCTGTGCGTAAGCAGTGAGGACAGCTCCATAATTTTTTGACCACCATAAATTGATGATTGCAACGTTTGTTTTGGGATTGAGCATTTTATGTATAAGTTGTGAGATACTTGCGTCGGGGCGGTCTTTGAGTTCTTCGAAAAACTCCTGACGTTTCGGGTGATGATGAAAGGGCGAGCGTAGGGCCGTATTATACGATTTGAGCACCTGCTGCATTGTTACGGATTCATTGAGCAAGAGGGTGGCAGAGATTTTTTCCATATAGTTCTCTCCTTTTGTCGAGTTGATGAGCAAGAGCGAGGTACCCTTTCTATCATCCCACCCTTCGTTAATACGGCGTACTCCCCAAAAATCCCCCAAGGTAATATCGCCTTGGCGTTGCAACTGGGTGAAGGGGCAAGAGCTGCATACATGGCAGGAATACAACTCTTTCAAAAAGCCCCTCATGTAGATGTTGAACTTTTGATTTTCTATGATCAATTTATGCTTCGATCTCATTTCCAAAGAATAGAGACTCCATGTTGAAATTTTTGAACGAAAGTTAACTGACACAAGAGGCTCACCCTCCATCTCCTCCTTGACATAGCTCTCCCAGACAAGAGGAGAGGGAACACCATGACAGACCAAATCGACGGTCAATAAGAGTGGATGGTCTTTTTTGAGGTAGAGGCGCAGTCCAGCCACCTGACAGGGAGTGCCAGAAAATAGAACGGGAACTTTCTTTTTGAGTAATTCTTTTATTTGACGAAAACAATCCCCCATATCGCTCTGCACGTATTTGGACCCCAAGAGTAGATCCAGCTCTGCGGGAGAGGAAATAAGGCGGTGTGCAACGTGCCCGTGACTCATTGTCGCACCGCAGACCTGCCCGCCTTCTGCTAGTATCGTGAGGGCAAGTTGCGAGAAAACTCCTCCTGAGGAACTCTTGAGACGAGTGCCTTCATCTTTGATCATGGCTGCTGCGCCTTTGGGGGGAGAGTATCTATCATCCCACCTCTGCTGCTGCGTGGGGCACGCGATATTACAACGGTTACAGCGAATGCAGAGTTGTTCATCAAGGAGAGGGATGTAAAAGCCCTCCTCATTTTGCACCATACTCAATGCATCTACGGGGCAGGTTGCCACACATGCACTACAGCCTGAACATTGATGAGAAGGTGTTGTAATCATATGAGCTTACATCTTAAAGTGCTCACCGAGGTAGATTTGACGTGTTTTGGGGTCTTGGGCAATTTCTTCTGCTGTACCTTGTTTGATAACGCGTCCTTCAAAGAGGATGTAGGCGCGGTCAACGATGCCCAAGGTCTCGCGTACATTGTGGTCGGTGATGAGGATGGAAAGCCCATCTGTGTCGCGCAGAGAGGCGACAATCTGCTGTATGTCCTGCACGGCAATGGGGTCAACGCCAGCAAAGGGCTCATCCAACATGAGGAGTTTTGGGTTGGTGGCGAGGGCACGCGCTATGGTGAGGCGACGCTTTTCTCCACCAGATAACTGGAGGGCTTGACTCTTGCGCAGCTTGGTGATGCTGAATCGCTCCATGAGCTCTTCTGCCTTTTCTTTTTGCTCGCGACGGCTGAGGTCTTTGCGTGTCTCCAAAATGGCCATGAGATTTTCATAGACGCTGAGTTTGCGAAAGATAGATTCTTCCTGCGGCAGGTAGCCCATACCAAGGCGAGCCCTCAGGTGCATGGGCATGTCGGTGACATCCTGCCCCATGAGCTCCACACGCCCCTCATCAGGGCGCACTAGACCCGCTACCATATAAAAGCTGGTGGTTTTTCCCGCGCCATTGGGGCCAAGAAGTCCGATGATTTCACCTGACTCGACATGAAGGGTGGCATTGTCGACGACTTTGCGATCTTTGTAGGATTTACTCAATCCCGTTGCATGTAGGAGGACGCTCATTGTTTTTTGCTCTATGTGGTGTGTCTGAAGGATTATTTTTTGTCCAGCTGCTCCGTGATGTCACCTGCGTAGCTGCGCTGACGTTTTCCAGTGAGGGTGGCATCATTCTGTGCGTTAAGGCGCAGTCGTGCAGGGTTGCCCTCTGCGAGGTGGGTATTCTTATCATCGCGGAGGATGATGCGCTTGCCCGTGAGGATTTTTTCACCGCTCTGACCATTAACAACTAGCTGATCGCCTTGCGCAAAGAGGGATTGGGCCTTCTTTCCCCTCTGCTCGGTCTTTGCATAAAAACGCACCCTGCCCTGCGCATCGAGGCGGGCAATGCCAGCCATCTCGGGGCGCACTTTTTGGTTTTCGGTTGCCATCACAGCATGCAACCCTCCATCGCATTGGAGGGAAAATTGGCTGCTCTGTATGGCTGCTCCCCGTGTCAGCAGCACCTCGCGCAGCTGCTTGTATGGGTAGTGAAGATGGGGGTAATTGGCAAGCATTCCTGATGCAGACTGCCCTGACTGCGGCTCTGGCTCTAGGGTGATGATGGCGGCATGCTCACTGCGCAGGCGAGCATCGGGCATGCGGAGGTCAATACCACCTGCGAGTCTGATTTGATGCGTGCTCTTGTCGAGCATCATCTCATCACGGCATTGCAGCTGGTAATCACCGCCCTCATTACGGAATTGGGCTGTGATGCTCTTCCCCTGTATGAGAAGATTGCCACTGTCCTCTAGCGTAATGCGGGCGGTGGCATCGGGGCTTTGTGCCTGCAATTGCTGCCCCATGTAGTTGATGTAAAGTTCTTCATTAGGGGCGGAGATGAGGTAACCACTGCCGCTGATGGCATTTAAATCAAGGCTCTCAGCGCGCAGAGCAAGGCTGTTCTCTCCCTTGTTGTCCAATGTGATGCCACCTGCGGCGCGGAGGCGCGTGATTTCTGGGCTACCCTGTAAGGGGATAGCTGGAAAGCGAAAATCCATTGCGCCCTGCTTTATTTCTACCTGCTTTTGCTCACCACGCAGATGCATAACAAGGCTGCCTTTTACGTCCAGTAAAGTTTCCTCATCCTCTGCCCAGAGACCAGAGGGAGCGAGGAGTAGCGATTCACCCCCGCTGGTGGGGATGAGGGCAAGGTGTTTTTCCGTGCGGAAGCTACCACGCAAGGCTTTGGCTTCGCCCTCCCCTTGGCGGGGGCGGGTGTAAAAACCCTGTAGCCTGTCGCCAGCGAGGTAGATTGCGCCATTGCTTGCCCAGCGGATGAGGGCATTTTCCCGCAATTCAATATCGTGTTGGGAGTTGCCTATGCTGCACAGATTTCCTGTTAGGAGGCTTTCTCCCGTCTGGGCGTGGTAGTAGAGATTATCGCCCTTGATGAGAAGCATTTCCTCACCCTGCTCTATCTGGGCTGTGATTCCACCCTGCGCCACGATGCTCTCCAAGCCCTTGTAGTCACGTTGGAATGAGGCAAAATAGCCGGTTTTGTCCCTTGCATTTTCGCTTTGAGGCTCTAGCAAGAGCTGGAGAAGCATGCTGCCCTTTGCGGAGAGAACCTGCTTCCCCTGCTTCAACTGCACCTGACGTAGCAGCCTGATGCTTTTATTATTGAGGTAAAAAAAGATGCCACCCTGTGTCTGAAAGTGGTAGGGCTCTTGCCCCTCTATTTTGAGATGCCCACTGATTTCCTCTGCACGGAGGTAGAATATACCCAGCTTTTCGGAAAGAATGGCACTGGGTGCAGCACCGCGTGCTACCAGCTCTCCCAGTGGGTGCTGGATGCGGATGATCTCCTTGCTGCGTATGAGCAATTGCTCCTCGCGCAAATTAATATAGGCCTCATCAGCAGTGACACTGACAGGGGGGCTGCTGGCGGGGGCTACGCTGGGCTTTTTCTCTTCAGTGGGGGGTGCTATCTGCGTGTTACCAGGTTTGATAAGAGGTTGGTTGACCTCTTCCACCTTCTTGTCAACACTCTGCTGGGTGAGCTGGATAAAGAGCCCTTCGCAGTCGAGGTGCAGGAGGGAATCGCGCAGGCGAACGTCACCTAGGTAGCACAGCTGGAAGCTGGCGGTGTCAAAGTAAAGACCGCGACTGCATTCCACCACGGTCTCTCCTGCTTGGGCATTGCTGGGTGGTAGCTCTCCCTGCTCGACAGGGGGTAATTGGGCAATAAGAGCGTCCATGCGCTCATTCCATAGAAGGAGTTCTGCATCCAACTCGGCAATGCTCTGCTCTCCCTGCGCGAGGGCAGATTGTTCCTCTGCGGGGCTTTGGAGCAGCTTGGCGCTCTGCTCTAACTGCTGCGCAGTGGGGCGTAGTTGATCAAGGGCTTGCCTCTCCTCCGCTGTGGGAGCTACGCTGGCCGTGGCAAGAGGAAGCATCCCAAGTGCGAGAAGGCTCGCAAGAACTGAGAACATAACTCTCATAGACCCTGAGGCTTATTTGTCGTATTGGACGAATTAGGGGATGATAAGACAGTGCGCACTGGCCCGCGCATGATGCCTCTCTGCTGTTTTGTGGAGTAGTATATCTGGCAGCCCTTTGCGCGAAACTGCTGATTGACTAGCTGTGTGATCCCTTCGCTAGTCACCTCCTCTGTCAAAAAGCTGTAGCTACCCTTGTCCGCCTTGACCGAGGTGATGCTACCATCCTTATCATACACCTCTGTCTCCAGACCGATGATGCTCACAACATTGCGACTCTCGACTCGCAGCTGATCTGCAAGAATGAGAGCCGTAACACGTGCCCCCTCGTAGCGGGGAAGTTTGATGCCCTCTATGACCGTACCTGGTGGCAGTGTCGCAATGGCGGGAAACTCCCCTTCCGCTGCTTTTTTGGGCGAAAACTGCGCCCACAGCAAGCCTCCCATCCCCAAGAGAGAGAGGACGGCAACTAGAATCTGAGGCGCAGGCTTCATCGGTGAATACAAGGAAGGGCTTACTTCATCTGACTGTAGGCGCTGCGTACCAACTCTAGGTTAGTGATGATGCGCTCTAGGTCACTGAGGAAGACTTGGTTGGGGCCATCGCTCATGGCTGTATCGGGGCTCTTGTGAACCTCCATGAAGACACCATCTATACCCACTGCCATCGCAGCATTAGCAAGGACGGGGGCAAGCTCCCTATCACCACCTGTTGTTCCACCAAGACCACCAGGGCGTTGGACGGAGTGGGTGGCATCAAAGACTACAGGGCAGCCAAACTCGCGCATCCAGTGCATGCCGCGCATATCAACCACGAGGTTGTTGTAGCCAAAGCTTGTCCCGCGCTCGCAGAGCATGTATTGCTTGCAGTCGAATGCCTCCATCTTTTCGCATATATTCATGCAATCCCATGGCGCAAGGAACTGCCCCTTCTTGATATTGACGGGACGACCTGTCTTGGCACAGGCTTCGAGGAGGTCGCTTTGGCGGCAGAGAAAGGCGGGGATTTGCAGCAGGTCTATATACTCTGCGGCATAGGAGGCCTGTTCTTCTGTGTGGACATCTGTGACCACACCCACGCCAAGTTTTTTACCAATTTCGGAGAGAATGCGGCAGCCCTCTTCTATGCCCAAGCCACGAAAGCTTTTGACATTGGTGCGGTTGGCCTTATCATAGGAAGCCTTGAAGAGAAAGGGGACTTGGAGCTTGTCGCAGATGGCCTTGATTTCTGTGGCCATTTCCCAAGCAAAGTCTTCATTCTCTAGCGAACAAGGACCGAGTATGTAAAAAGGCTTTTCGCCACCGATTTCGACATTTTTGATATTAAAAGACATAAGATTGTATTAGTTAAGGAAAAGAAGACTCACAGGATCATGGAGCAAGGAGCGCAGACGTGCCGCCACCTTGTCCGCCTCTAGGCGAGGCAGCTCTGAGGACACGTAAAAGGTATAAGGAAGCATCACGCTGTTGATATCATTACCTGCCTGTATGCCTCCCTTTTGGGAATTGCCACGTGTGACAAAGGCAAAGTAGGGCGCGTGCTCATCATTCCCCAGCTGTTCAGCCACCTGCTCTCGGGTCGTCTTGGCATCACAGACAATAATCTGTGGGGCAAAGTCAGCAACCCACTCTGTCCCCGCCTGTATATGGCGGGAAAGCTGGAAGATGGATAGATTGGCGACATTTTGGAGCATTTGCGCCTTTTCCCCCTGCTCTTCAAAGAGCAGGACATCCACCGATGTGTCGGCAAAACGCCCGCCATGGCAGCAGGCCTTGATAACCGTTCTCAGGATATAATCCATGAGAGAGTAGCGACGCCCCATAAGCTTTTCGCATTGGACAGCAATGGGACGGCTGATGTTAGCAAGAGCCTGCATATCCACCTCATAATCGTAAACATAGTAACCTGCCTTCTCGGGGCGAGTGGGGGTTAGCTTCTCCACCGCCATGGTGGTTTTTCCCTTCTTGGGGGTAGAGAGTGCTTCGCGCACGTCGCGTGCCATCACACGCCCCCTCGGTCCGCTGCCTTTCAGGTCAGCGGTAGAGAGAGAATGCGTAGCACAGAGACGACGCGCTAGAGGACTAATACGATTCATGAGGTGGGTAGGAAGGAGGGGATTTCGTATTTAGGCTTCGTAGCGCAGCACACCATCAATGTAGGTTTGCATCACGTCGAAATTCTCGCTCAAGAGGACGAGGTCAGCAGTAAAGCCAGGAGCAATCTTGCCTATGTCATGCAATCCCAGAGACTGGGCTTGGTTGTAGCTGGACGCGTAGACCAAATCCTTGAGAGGCTTTTTCGTCAGCTCATACACATTGCGCAGACCATGGCAGTAGTGCAGGGTAGAACCTGCAAGGTTACCTGATTCCAAGCGGGCAACACCTCCTGATACAAAGATGGGTAGACCACCGAGATTACCTGGACCTTCTGGCATCCAAGAGCAAGCCAAGGAGTCCGTCACAATCACCAACTGCTCGTGCGACTTGTTGTTGAAGACCAGCTCCACCATATCGGTGCAAAGGTGAATATTATCGCAGATGAGCTCTATCTTAATCTCAGAATCTGTCATACCAGCACCGACAAGACCGATTTCGCGGTGATGCTGTGCGCTCATTTGATTGCAGAAGTGTGTGAGGTGCTTGAGACCAGCGGCCTTTGCCTTCTTAAAGTCATCATAGCTAGCTGCGGAGTGACCAGCAGAGCAGGCGATACCAGCAGCTGTCGCTTGGGCGACAAAGTCGAAACCACCGGGCATTTCTGGTGCGAGAGTAATCAGGGAGACAGGATGGATGGCATGGATGCTCATGACCTCGTCAATATCAGGCTCACGGACAAAGGCGGGGTTTTGGGCACCGCATTGCTTGGGGTTGATGTAAGGGCCTTCAAGGTGAATACCAGGTGTCTTTGCACCAGTGGGAGCTTTGGAATATTCTGCCACGCTCTCAGCCACCTCAAGGAGGGTTTTAGGACCGAGGGTCAGAGTGGTGGGAAGCCACGTGGTGACACCCTCCTTCATTTTGAGATCAGCGATGGTTTGCAGGCTCTCAAGCTTGCAATCGCATGTATCACAGCCACCTGCACCATGGGCGTGTATGTCCACAAAACCGGGCATCAGCATATTGCCAGCGGCATCAATGACCTTATCCGCATCAGGAAGCGCGGCATCAGCCGTGTAAACCCCAGTGATACGAGTGCCCTCAATGAGGACGCTACCGCCAGCAATATCAATACCTGGCGAAACAACACGTGCGTTTTTAATCAACGTTTTCATAAAAATAACTTCTGCCATGAGTATAGGGAAAATACGTGAGAAGACAAGTCAAAAATTCGTCAAGCATAGGGAATGAAGTGTAGTCTCATCGTGACCAAGCAACGTTCCCTCTCATGATTTCACTCGAAATCTCACATTCTGCTAGTTACGATTACTTAACTGCGCAGAAAAACAGCGCGTAACTTTTTATATGAACAAACAAAGCCTCGCTTACCTCAACTCACCCTACGGTGTCTGTGATTCACTCCACAGCAACTGCTTTCATCAATCACTTCATGACTTGGGTTATGATGTAGAATACAGCAACCACGCCTTGGAGAATCACGACATCTCCATCTACTCCAACCAAGGTAACAAACATGATAATGCGAATGGTGTACGCATTTTTTACACAGGAGAATCTCTCGTCCCAGATTGGAAAGAATGCGACTACGCCATTGGCTTCATGAAGGAAAATATCCTTTACCCTGACTGCTATTACCGCTTTCCTTGGTGGCTTATTACGCATTCAGGTATAGACCAACATGGAGTAGTAGCCGATCTCAATCGTGATTTTTGCAGCTTCGTCGTCAGTGATACCCCTTACTGGCAATCTAACTACAGGATAAAGATGTTTGACCTACTTAGTGAATACAAAACAATTCAAAGCGCAGGCGCTGTGCGCAACAACGTAGGCTCTATTGGCAGAGGATTACAAGACAAAATCAACTTCTTATCCCAGTTCAAGTTCAACCTCTGCTTTGAAAACTACTCTTGCCCAGGTTACAGCACGGAAAAGCTCTTTGATGCCATTGCAGCCCGCGCGCTTCCCATTTATTGGGGTGACCCTCTTCTCCCCGAAGACATTAATCCCAAGAGATATATCAATGTTCATGATTTTGGCAATCTCGCTGCCTGTGTAGAATACATCAAAAAAGTGGACCAAGATGACGCCCTCTACCAGTCTTATTTTGAAGAGCCTCTTTTCCTAGATAATCAAAGGAAACCCGAGGACTATATCGAAGGACTCAAGGACTTCCTTGCCCCCATCCTGAGCCACAGGCGCAGGAGAATTCATGAACGAATTTCCTACCATGGCAACTTACTCATCCCTTCCTACACCGAATTAGATTTATAAAAATCTATTTGGTATTGCGTGCAATGGTCTAAATGGGGCGATTTCTGACTGCCCTGTTGACAAAAGTGACTAATTAGAGTATAGAATAGAAGAAAGCGTTTATGACTATACCATCATTATTATTTATAATACTTGCAAGCATATACACTAATGCAATGACACTCAATAGTGAGCAATTAAGAAAAGAAGAGATTCATCGTAATTTTTTATTTACTTCAAAACGGTTAGAGCTTTCTACGCAAAATTTCATTATTGTTAACTATGAAGAAGATAATATAATTCATATCCATACAATGCAAAGCAATATTTTAACGACAAGAGCCATAACGCTCTCGGATGCTTCTGATATTAATCAATTCATCACGCCCCAAACTCGTGCTATTATTTATAGCGGTAAAATAACAGCAGAAGTAGAAAAATCTCTTCTAAAAGGGCTATCCTCTCCATATAGTCAAGTGATAAATATTTATTTTAATGGAAATCAATATATGACTAAAAATTCTATTTCTTATCAGTTGCAGCGAGATCAATTAAAGCCTTATCCATATCATAAAGCTATTCAAGATTGGCCATCATCATCCTGTCAAGAAAATCTTGCCATAGAAAATTCTACTCAAAAGGAGGGACAATGAAAAAAACAGTACTCTATATTGCCATGAGTTTGGACGGATACATTGCAGAAGAGCAAGGCGGTATCCACTGGTTGGATGGAGATGGTAGCGAGCCTGATGCAAAGGGGACTTACGCTGACTTTTATGAGGGCGTTGATACCATCTTGCTGGGATATAGCACCTATGAGCAAATCATCACAGAACTCAGCCCCGACGTCTGGCCTTATGAGGGGAAAAGCTGCTACGTATTCAGCCGTCAAGAACGCCCGGGAGATGAGCGCGTGACATTTTGCCAAGAGTCACCAGAGCAGGTCGTACAAAAGCTGATGGGTGAGGACAGCCCCGCTTCCTGCATATGGGTCTGCGGTGGTGCTCAGATTGCACAGTCACTGATTGCCGCTGGTCTCGTGGATGAGCTACGCATTGCCACCATCCCTGTCCTACTAGGCAAGGGCATAAGCCTCTTTGGCAACTTGGAACAGATGCAGTTGCTGCGACTCACCGCCATGCACCAGTACAATGGCATAGCAGAACTCTGCTATGAGAAGCGTTGATGCGAGAACGCCCTAAGGCGCAATTCGAACTTTACCCTTTTTCTTAATACGCTCATTGAGAAAGGCGTTGGGGCTTATTTCGACCTCTTGCCCACTGGCAGTATCTATCTTGCGTAGCGAGATTTCCTCCGTGAGTGCGTAGGGGTAGCGTTCCTTGTAATCCTGTGATTTGTAGTGGCGGTTCATGTCAGAAAAAAGGTAGATTTTTGCCGTCTTGTTCTGCGGGTTATCTCTTATCTCCAAATTCTGTATAAGCACCTTTTGGGGCATGCTACAGGGGTAGCCAAAGAGGTGTTGACCGTCATTATTCCCTATGATGATGGAAAAAGGACCCTTGCCTCGCTGGGCGATGGGCCAGATGCAGTCTTTGATGATGATATCACCATCCCAGCTGCTGCCGTAGTCGTTGCGCAGCCCTATGATGCGCCCCGAGTGTACAGTGCTCTTTTCCAAGACAAAGAGACCGCCACCTATGAGGTTGATGCCAGCATGACCTATCTCGCTGTGACTGATGGAGGCATTTGTGACTCCCCTGTGGGCATCAAAGCGCGATAGCTTGCAGTTCTCGTAACGCAGGTTTTTGCAGTAGTTGGATGCCATGATGCCCCAGTACTTCCCATCATGAATGCTGTTGAGCTGCCCACAGTTAATAAAGTCTACAAAGAGCGCGTGGCTGAGCATGAGGTCATAAGTGCCTGTGCGCACCTTGTTCCCTGCGCCGTTGATGTTATCGTAGCTCTTGTGCCCCGAAAACTGGCTATTCTTGACTGTCACATAGGCGCAATGATTGATATTCAGAAAGCCGAGGTAGGGGTAGCTGTGTTCCCCTTCGCCCTTGATTTCATGCACCATGCCATCAATGACAACGCGGGAGCGCGTGATGCTAAAGCCTCGTTTGTAGTACTTATGCTGCCCCTCTTCCTGATTGGCAAGGGTGGTAAAGTGACCACCCTTGAGCGTGAGTGCTTTTTTATCAATGGGACGGACGGTGAGCTTACTAATGCTCTCAAAATCCCAAATGATGGGTGTCTCGGGGTGTACCATGCCACGAGCATTGACTAAAAAGCTATCAATCTGCGCATCCCCCGCATTGGCATTAGCACCGCGCCTCACGTAGTGGGTGCTATCCTTATTAACAACAGTGATGATGGCATCGCTATCCAGCTTCAGTTTGACGCGCTTCTGATTCTTTTTGAGACTGTCTAGCTGCAAGCCATTAATGGGTTTCAAGGTGGACTGGACGACAAAAACACTGCTCCCTCTATTTTGCACCTCTGTATCATCAATGATAAAACGCGCGTCTCCAAAATCCGTACTGGTCTCAATAGGCACCGTCAGATTCTCTCCGCCCATATAATAGACCGCACCACGCTTTACCTTGACAGGCACTTGTTGCTCATTGGCATGCTTATGAGCAGCCACAATAGCAGCAAAGTCATCCGTCTGCCCATCCCCCTTTGCGCCAAAGTCCTCATAATTGACCGCCTCCCCCGCCTGCACAGCAAGCGATAGGGTAAAAAAAACGAAAAGTACCAGTCGTATTAGAAAATGTGTTTTCATAAGAATTATTTGAGAAGAGTTAGAATAGAGTTTGTTAAATCACTATGTTGTTTTAATTTGGGATTGCCGCTGTTGTTTTTCAGATTGCTGAATGCTTCCCCCCAGTCCATGGCTGCAAAGATGGCGTTTTTTCCTTTTTTGTAGCGTGGGAGGCTTGTGTTGTTGGAAAGAAATTCTATGAAGAGTGGCTCATGTTCCTTTGAGCGCATAGGCGAGGTAAAGTGTTCACGCTGCTCACAAATATTCATCCATTCTGTGGCTAAGTTTTCATCAAAATGAAGGGATAAAAAATCTTCAAAGTTCTGCGTATTAAAAAGGAGTATAGGCTTAATACTCTTTTTCTTTTCAAAGGTACTTTGCAATTGCTTCGCTGCTAGATCGTCTCGTTCGTAAATGTCCTTATCAATCCATACCCATATTTCGCCTCTGATCTTTTTCTCGTCTTTGAAAAATTGTGACAGACACGAAGTAATCTTCTTTATGCTACCGCCACCAGCATCCTTTGGAATGAGAAGAATATCTAGCTCACCTTCTCTGAGATGCTGATTGGTCTTTTGAATGTATGCTTTCTCTGAAGCACCTTCGCATATGATATAGATCTTTCTCATGCTCTATAAATAGGGGTAGGGTATGCCTCGAAAATCGCCTTCAAGATAGCTTTTGCGGAAGTTTTTGACATTGCGCAGCTCCTTATTCTCAGAAAGGCGATGTAGCTTGGTACCTGATTTCTTTGTCTTTGTGACAATGCCTACTTCGGAAACGCGGAGCAAATTGTCTACATCAAGTATATCAGTTGTGTGTGTTGTGAATAGGAGCTGAGCATTGTTCGTATTGTACTCTTTGCTCTTGAATAATCTGATAATCTCAATCAAAAGAAGAGGGTGCAGGCTACGATCAATTTCATCTATGATGAGAGTGAGACCACGCAATAAAGCCATAATTACTCGGCATAGTGTCGTTAGTAAAACTTGTGTTCCTAGTGATTCATCAGTTAAGTCGAATTCAATTTTTTCTTGTTTCTCGTTGATGTGATAGGTTTTAACACCTTGTTCTGTTTTGACTATATCGACAATATCAAAATCAAATTGCTTGAGTAGCTGTGTGGCTTCCTCGAATACTTCACCGTTATAACTATCAAATCGATGCTCAACACCAAAAGGCATAATGCGCATCATGGCGAAAAAACAATCAAATAATAATTCGCTCAATCCTGCGTATTGTTTGGCTAAAACCTGAAATAAAAAACCATTTTGCACGATTTGTTTTTTTCTCCTGTAGCAACATTCTACCTCATAAATAGATTCGATTTTATGGCTATCGTAGTCGTCTTTAAAAAGCGAGGGATGCAGTTGCAACTGTCCGCGATGAGCAGCAATCAGAATGTCACCATTGATGGTTAAAATTTCCTCTAAGACTTCATTCTGTGTGAATTTTATTTTGTAAAGTCCTATATTACTATTTTCGGTGAATGAGATTTCAAAAGACGCAGTATCAGATAAATTTTGGATTTTGTTGGGTTGAAAATGACTGGACTTTTCAGAAGAATCGCTGGGTAATTTGCCTGAATAGATTAAATGCCTCATTTCGCCAATAGCATGAATAATATTTGATTTACCAGAGGCGTTTGCCCCGAACAAGGCGAGGCATGGCACAGCGCGAACTTTTGATTCATCACTGATAAAGGGCCAATTTTCCATGGATTGATATCCATTCGGCGCTTTTCCCTCATCGTAAAGTAAAGAGATTTCTGTGTCTACTATAGAACGAAAGTTAGTTATTCTTATAGCTGTAATCATGTTATTGTTTTAATATGCGAGATTTATTATTTACCACAGAATGGCAGACATGTCAAGATAAACATTTTTTTTGTTTATCCTCCCTCCCTCACTCTCCTGACTTTCTGCCTTGATAGGGGGAGGCGGATGTGTTAATATGGGCAATCTATGAAGGAGAATAAGCTCTATGAAATGAAGTTTAGTATGCTCTACCCCCTGTATGTGTCGAAGGCAGAGAAGAAGGGGCGTCATGCAGAGGAGGTCGATGAGGTGATTTGTTGGCTGACTGGCTACACGCAGAGTGTGCAAGCCATTGATGAGCTAGCAAAGGGTAAAGCCATGGAAAAAATCCTGCGAACAGCCTAATCAATTCCAACCACCTCCCAACCACGCCCTACGATGCGCCACTACCTTTTTCCCCTCTTTCTTTCCCTCTGCCCATCCAGTTTTGCGCTGGAGGAGGTGATGGACAAGCTGCCTGATTTCTCCTACGCGGGCTATGCCAGCGGAGAAGATGAAGCACCGCTCATCAGCCGCAAAAAATACACTTACTTTAATATAGAAGACTTTGGAGCTGTCTCCAATGATGGTAAGTCTGATCGAGAGGCCTTCATCGCCACCATTGCTGCCATGAAAGAGGCAGGCGGTGGCGTGCTTTACTGCCCAGAGGGGATTTTTGACTTATCGGAGGAAGAACCCATCTCAGAAAGCATAGTCATTGACTTTGCGCCCTTTGTCCTCAAGGGCGCGGGGAGGGAGAAAAGCATACTCTGCATGACCCAGCCCCAGCTGCCCAAAAATCCAGAGCAGATGTGGACATCTCCGCCGCTCATCCTCATCAAAGCCCCCAATATCAAGCCCCGTACTACCAATATCACCAAGGATGCCAAGCTGGGCTCGCGCCTCATCACCCTAGAAAATACGGAGCATATCAAGAAGGGCGACTGGGTCAAGCTCTCCCTCCTCAGCCGTGATACGGAGCTGATGAAGCATGAACTGGGTGCGCACTACGATGAGGTCATGAAGAGCAACTGGAACATTGCCAAGGAGGGTATACGCATCGAATCCATCTATCAGGTCAAACGCGTCACGGGAAAGCGCGTGGAGCTACACGCCCCACTCCTTTACCCCATCAAAGCAGAGCTAGGCTGGCAGCTGCGTCTTCAATCCCACCTAGATGGAGTGGGCGTGGAGGACATTGGCTTTCGTGGTGACTGCCTGCCCGACTTCACGCACCACCGATCATGGAACGACGACGGAGGGTACAAGCCCCTTGTCATCAGCCATGCGGTCAATTCTTGGGTGCGTCGCGTAGACTTTGAACATGTGAGCGAGGCGTTGACCTTCAGCCAATGCGCCCATGTCTCTGCCTACGATATACGCATTTTTGGAAAGCGCGGTCACTCCGCGGTGCGTGCGCAGGCTAGTTCTACCCGCTTGCTCATTGCCAAGGTCATAGATAGCAGTGACTCTCACAAGCAAAAAGGAGCAGGACAGTGGCATGCCGTGGGGGTCTCCAGCTGCGCCATAGGCACTGTGCTCTGGCGCAACAAGTGGGGGCTGGATGCAGGCTTTGAAAGCCATGCTTCGCAGCCGCGCCTTTCCCTCTTTGATGTCTGCGAGGGTGGCATGCTGCAAGGGCACCAAGGGGGTGCAAAGCAGAACCTCCCCAACCATATGAAGGACCTCATTTTCTGGAATTTCAAGGCAACAAGCAGTCCCCGCAATAAGGCATGGACATGGTGGGAGAAAGGCGACAGGTGGAGCAAATTCATGCCCCCGCTCATTGTGGGCTTTCATGGCAAGAATATTGCCTTTACTCCCAGCGAGGTTGTTGCAGAAATCAGTCCCAACAAGCCCGTCCAACCAGAATCTCTCTACGAAGCCCAGCTACGCAAGCGATTGGGAAAAATCCCCAGCTGGCTACAAGAATTAAAAAAATCACAACAAAAATAGTAACAAACAATGAAATCCCATCACATCCTCAACAGAGGCGCGGCTATAGCCTGCCTCATTTTCTCCCTTTCTTCCCTCAAGGCCGTAGACTTCCTCACCCTAGAGCTATCCCCCGAAAAGCCCTACTCACTGAGCAATGAAGAGGAGGCAAAAAAAATCTTTGACCAAGCCGTTAAGTGGTCTCAAGAATCACCCGACATACGCAGCGTGCATCCCTCCGCCAAGCACTTCCCTGGTCTACTAAAGGAAGGCTACCAAGTCGTCACAAAGGACGTAGCAGTCAAGCATCAAAAAATGCCCGATCACCTGCGCGGCATCAATGCGAAGCTGGGGGTGAGCATCAACTTCAACCTTCCCAAAAATCAGACCCACTACTCCACAGGTCTCTACGCCCCAGCTGGTGAGCCCATAGAACTGACTGTCCCTGCTGACATGCGTGGCAAGGCCAGCGTGCAGATAGGCATACACACTGACAAAATACCTGCCAAATC
>CAYJON010000008.1:0-40620 GCA_964371795.1 uncultured Akkermansia sp.
ATGAGATCCAGCCCCATAAAGACATCCACCTCGGGCAGGCTGTCGGTGAGGTTTTTGGCATAGCGTTGTGAGAGACAACCTGCGACAATGATTTTTTGCTCCCTAGGGGTTTCGCCTTCTTCACGTGCACGCCCAGCAGCAATGATGGTATCAATGGCCTCCTGCTTTGCAGGGTCAATGAAGGCACAGGTATTGATGATGAGCAAATCTGCCTTGGGAGAATCCACCTTGGGACCAAAACCAGCAGCAAAAAGCTCTCCGACAACTATTTCGGAGTCAACCAAATTCTTAGAACAACCCAGCGAGATAATAGCAAAGGAGCGCGACATGGCTTCTTATATCATATACGCAGCATTCAGAAAAGCCTATATTCATGGGCACCTTGCGAAATTAGTTTACGATAAGCAGAGATGTGTCATGATGCTAATTTTGCAAAGTCCCCATGAGATTAACTTGACAGATGAACGGAGGCTCTGCTAGATTAGCATCATGACACATCTATTGTTAAACATAGTATTCATCATACTCACCTCGATTGGAGCCAGATCTACCACGGAAGAGCTGGTGGTTATCAGAGATATTGCCCTCCCCCAACTGGTTACGATGAGTGATGAGCACTGTGCCGAGCTTCTCGCATTATATGAAAGCAATCTGGAACTGGGGTCTAATCCATTAATCAGAAAAACTCTTGAGGAAGGCGATATGGAACTCAATGCTGCATTGAAGGAGAGTGAGATTCCTAGTAGCATAGGGGTTCTGGCGAACTACTTCACCACGCCCACTAATGCGGAAGACCGTAAATCTATCGTCTTTGATACTCTCTTCAAGGGTCTCGTTTTTAACAAGCCCAAGAAATTCTACTTTCATCAGGGGCAAAAAATTCTCCTATCTAGCTATAATATATTTGCTGGTCATAATGAGCAGGGCAAGCCAGCTGTAAGCCTCTTCTTTTATCAAGAAAAGGATGGAAAAATACAGGCAAGGAATTTTACCCTTTTCGCAGGAGAAATTCCCGAGTGGCTAGAACTAGATAACGAGCAATAAAAATGAGTCCAAGCGACCCGCGACAACAGCTTTGGCAAGATTTGCTGGATTATGAGGCACTCCCTCATGCTCACCAATGCGCCCTCACCCAAATCAAGGATTTTGTGGCGGGGGATGAGCACTGCTTTGAGCGTGATAATGAGCGCGGTCACATCACCGCCTCTGCCCTACTACTCCATCCGCAGGGGGATAGATGTCTTGTCCTCTTTCACCGCAAGCTACAACGCTGGCTGCAACCGGGTGGGCATGTAGAAAGCAGTGATAGCTACAGCACCCTACAGGCTGCCATACGCGAGGCAGAGGAGGAAAGTGGATTGCGCGGCATACGCCCCGTCAGCTCTGATATATTTGACCTAGATGTCCATGCCATCCCCGCGCGTCCAGAAATAGGGGCACACCACCACTTTGACATACGTTACCTGCTCATAGCACCGCATGAGCAGGGTTACATCTCTGATGAGAGCGAGGCCATCGCGTGGATGAGCCTCAATGACATCGAGGAGCGCGTAGACCTCTTTGACGAGGCATTTTTGCGCATGACTCGCCTTTGGAAGGCGAAAGCAGAAGCTTACCTGACATGGCAGCCCACGACCTCTGCGATGTAGAGCTTGTGGAGGGGGTTGTCATCAGCGTACCAGCGAGGAGAGACTTCTTCCCAGTCGAGGAAGCTTTCCTGCTGGTAGGGCTGCACCATGATGGGGCGGCACTCTAGCACGACATCAGCGTCCTCAAAGGCGACGCTGCCACAGGGCGTGGCAAAGGGCACTAGCTTGGTGCGTGCCAGCTTGTTGCCATCACGTCCCGAGAGCTTGCCGCAGATGTTGAGGTCTTTTTTGTACTGCGCAGGCATGAAGCTGAGGGTGAAGTGGGGCTCTACCTTCATGAACTGGTCAGTATGGCGATTGGGACGCACGACGACGAAGACGACGGGCTTGTTCCACATGTAGCCAAAGCCACCCCAACTCGCGGTCATGGTGTTGAAGCTATTGTGGTCGTCGCCTTGGAGTTTTCCTGCGGTGACGAGCATCCATTGCTCGCCTACGAGTTGGGCGGCGTTGCCCGATAATTCTGCAAAGGGGATATTTTTCATGTCTGATTTAGCAATATTGGTTGAGGACATAGGGCAGGATACCACCAGCGCGGAAGTATTCTTTTTCTATGGGGGTGTCGATGCGGACGATGAGAGGAAGGCTGAAGCTTTCCTGCCCTGCGGGCTTGACTTCTAGGCTCACTTCGGCACGCGCGGGCATGTCGTTACTGAGTCCTCTGATGGAGAATGTGGCATCGGTGAGGTCCTTCACCCTGTCGTAGTCGGCAGGGTTGGCAAAGTTGAGGGGCAATACGCCCATGCCAACGAGGTTGCTGCGGTGGATGCGCTCAAAGCTCTTGGTGATAACGGCCTTGACACCCAAGAGCTGTGTGCCCTTTGCTGCCCAGTCGCGGCTAGAGCCCATACCATAATCAGAGCCAGCGATGACGATACTGGGTGTTCCTGCTGCCTTGTAAGCCATGCCCGCATCGTAGATGAAGGTAGGGCTACCTGCCGCTGCCTCTATGTCTGTATCGGGTTGGCTGACTGTGGCATCACCAAAGTAGAGTGTGTAGCCGCCTTCTGCCTGTCCTACCATGCGGTTTTTGATGCGCACGTTGGCAAATGTACCGCGTGTCATGATGAGGTCATTGCCACGACGAGAGCCATAGGTGTTGAAGTCGCGACGCTCCACTCCCAGCTCTGCCAAAAAGCAACCAGCGGGGGAGCTGGGCTTGATCGCACCAGCGGGGGAGATATGGTCTGTGGTCACGCTGTCGCCAAAGATGCCGAGGGGACGTGCATCAATGATGTCTTCTATGTCAGATTTTTCACCTGTGCCAGAGAAGGTCTCAAAGTAAGGAGGACGGTGGATGTAGCTGGATTCGGGATTCCACGCGAAGCAATCGCCCTGCTGTCCTTCTACGGCATCCCATTCTGCAATGTGGCTGGCGTAGCTTTGTTGGTAATCTTCGGGGCTGCATGCCTTGGCGACAGCTTGCGCGAGTTCTTCTGGCTGTGGCCAGATGTCACGCAGGTAAACAGGGCTGCCATCTGCGGCCTGACCGAGGGGCTCATTGTCTATGTCAATGTCAACACGCCCTGCCAATGCAAAGGCAACCACAAGGGGTGGTGACATGAGGAAGTTAGCCTTCACGGAGGCGTGGATGCGGGCTTCAAAGTTGCGATTGCCCGAGAGCACGGAGCAGGAGAGCAGCTCATTCTCCTTCACAGCTGCCTCCAGTTGGGGATTAAGCGGGCCAGAGTTACCTATACAGGTAGCGCAGCCGTAGCCGACAATGGAGAAGCCCAGCGCGTCCAATCCCTCCATGAGATCGTTATTGTTGAAGTACTTTTCTGCCAGTCGAGAACCCGGTGCCATGCTGGTTTTCACGTAGGCGGGTACCTTCATGCCTAGGGCTGCGGCCTTCTTTGCCAGAATGCCAGCAGCTAGCATGAGGCTTTCATTGCTTGTGTTGGTGCAGCTGGTGATGGAGGCGATGAGAATGCTGCCATCGCGCAGTTCTACGTCCTGAGTGATTTCTGCTTCGGGTTCTCCAGCGCGTCCCTGCATACTGACCTTGACCGCGGGGCGGTTGAGGGGGAGCTTGTAGATATTTTCTGTCAGTTCTGCAAAGCTGGATTTGAGATCGGCGAGGGCTATTCTATCCTGCGGACGCTTGGGACCTGCGATGGAGGGAACAATACTGCTTAGATCCAGTTCCAGCACAAGGCTGTAATCTATATCACCCTGCTGGGGCATGCCAAAGAGCTGCTGTGCTTCGTAGTAGGCCTTGACGGTGTCGACTAGCTCTGGGCTACGTCCTGTGGAGCGCAGGTATTCTAGGCTGAGCTCATCCAGCGGGAAGAAACCCATGGTTGCACCATACTCAGGTGCCATGTTGGCGATGGTGGCGCGGTCGGGCAGGGAGAGAGAGGCTGCTCCTTCTCCAAAAAATTCAACAAACTTGCCGACAACCCCCTGCTTGCGCAGGAGCTCTGTCACGTAAAGTGCCGCATCTGTGGCTGTGACACCTGCGCGCAACTTGCCAGTCAGATTCACACCTACCACCTCGGGCACGAGGAAGGTCACGGGTTGACCCAGCATGCCGGCTTCGGCTTCTATACCACCAACGCCCCATGCGACAATGCCAAGACCGTTAATCATCGTAGTGTGGGAGTCAGTGCCAACGAGGCTGTCAGGGTAATAAACACCCTCCTGCTGCATGACGGCAGTGGCAAGGTATTCAAGATTCACCTGATGCACAATGCCTGTACTGGGGGGGATGACGGAGAATGTTTCAAAGGCCTGCTGCCCCCATTTGAGGAACTCATATCGCTCTGTATTGCGCTCAAACTCTCGCTGTATGTTCTGCTTGTAAGAGGCGGGGAAGCTGGACCAGTCCACCTGCACAGAGTGGTCAACAACGAGGTTGACAGGGACGAGGGGTTCCATCTTCTTGGGGTCTGCGCCTAGGTCTTGGACGGCAGAACGCATGGATGCAAGATCCACCAAGAGAGGCACACCTGTGAGGTCTTGCAGGATGATACGACCGACAGTGAAGGGGATTTCGTAGTCGCCTACTTGCTTGGCATCCCAAGTGGCCAGATTTTTGACATCCTGTTCTGTCACCTTGAGTCCATCGCAATGGCGCAGCAAACTTTCTAAAACAATGCGCAGGGAGACAGGCATGCGTGAGATGCCTTCATAACCCTGTTCTGCCAATGCTGGCAATGAATAAAATGAGGCTGTCTCCCCCTTCCCTGTAACGAATGTGCGTATGGTATCCATGTAATATATTTGTTCTGAGTTGGTGTAAAATTACTCGCGCGATTATAAGGAAATAATTTCGCATTGCAAGCATGTTTTTTGCGCTTGCAAATTTTTACTCACTATCTATAATGTCAGTACCGCATGTTTTACTCTTTTTGCCGTCACCTTTTGCTTGCATCTTTGCTAGGATTGACTCTCTCTTCTACAGGAGAGGCGCAAACGGCGCCTGTGCCACCGACGCAAAAACAGATTGATAAGCTAAAAGAACTCACACGCGCCATCCTTACCAAGAGCCATCAACTCTGGGCGCTACTCAGCCAAATTGCCTCACGCGAAGAAGCGGACAAGGCGCAAGAAAGCTTTGTCACCCTCACCCAGCAGCTCATTGACCTAGACCAGCAACTCGGTGCGTTGGAGCAGGAGAACTCCGCCATACTCCCAGAGGAACTCAACCTGCATATCATTGAGTCCTACCGCCTCATTGATGAGGAATTTTGCAGCATTTACAGAAAGCGATGCTACGGCTCTGCGCCCCTGTATTCTATTTTTCAAAGCGCGATAGAGAGCGGCTTTTTTGATACCTCGATGATTCCCCCCAATCACCCAGAGCTACCGGCTCTCGATGGGAAGGAGGAGGCAGCAGAGCTAGAACGCATCAAAAAACTAGTCGCCCCTGACAAGGAAATCCTGCGTCTTCTCGCCCTCATTGTCGATAATGAAAGTGCGAACAGCAGCTGTGAGGCCATGGCTGATGCTCTTGCCTCCTTGGAGGAGTTGCAGGCGGATAACAAGATACTTTACCGCAACTTCAGCCAGCAATTTGCGAGAAAAAACCGCTCCATTCTCTTTACAACAGAGCGTCTGCTCTGGGATATGCGCAGTGAGTACGTGCGCATCGCCGCCTTGCCGCTGAGCAAGAATGGCATACCCAATGAATTGCTCGCTAACACACTTGACGAACTCTACTTCACCCTAGAGCTCACGCATCATCACTGGTTTGATTACGTCTTTGATGCCTCTTTCCTCATTGATATGGATGATGCCTTTCGAGAGAGCGATATGGAAGCCGCTATCGCGTCCATCGCCAAGATTTAACACATAAATACACGCCCCCAATATGCCTATCGCTGATTACCTTGTCACCATCGGTTTAGAAGTACACTGCCAAATTAAAACACAGACCAAGATGTTCTGCGGATGCCAAGCAGGCTTTGGCTATGAACCCAACACCAATGTCTGCCCCACCTGCCTAGGTATGCCTGGTGCCTTGCCTGTTCTCAATGAGTTTGCTATACAGCGCACGCTGCTCACAGGTCTCATGCTGGGTTGCGGCTTCCCCGAGCTGTCGAAGTGGGATAGAAAAAACTACTTCTACGCGGACATGCCCAAAAACTATCAGACAAGCCAGCTGGATCTCCCCCTCTGCCTTGGCGGTCAAGTCCCCCTTTATTCTTGGGCCTTCCCCAAGAGCGCAAAAATCAAATGCGATGGACCCATCGTACGCCACGTAGAGCTAGACCACATCCATCTGGAGGAGGACGCAGCAAAGCTCACCCACTACTCCACCCACTCCCTCGTGGACTACAACCGTGGCGGCACACCTCTCATGGAGATTGTCTCCGCCCCCGCCATCACCAGCCCTGATGAGTGCTACGCCTACCTCAAGAGCTTGCAACAAATCCTCATTGCTGGCGGTATATCTGATGCCGACATGGAAAAGGGACAGATGCGCTGCGATGTGAATGTCTCCCTACGCCCCAAGGGGCAGGAAAAGCTGGGCGAAAAAATTGAGATGAAAAACCTCAACTCCATTTCTGCGGCACGCCGCTCCCTCATTTATGAGATTGCCCGCCAAGCTGATGAGCTCGACCGCGGCATAGCGCAGGTGCAGTCCACACGCCGCTGGGATGATGAAAGAGGTGAAAGCATCGTCATGCGCACCAAGGAAAATGCACACGACTACCGCTACCACCCCTGCCCCGATTTGCTGCCTGTACACACAGCCCCCATCTTGGAGCTGGTAAAAAATCAACTGCCAGAGCTTCCCGATGCCCTGCAAGAGCGTCTGATGAGCCAATATGGTCTGCCTGAAACGGAGGCTAATTCCCTGCTCAGCGACAGCGTCATGTGCAGCTACTTTGAAAAAACAGCCCCCCTCTGCCCTGCCCCCCGCAAGGCAGCTAGCTGGATCATCAACAAGCTGAGCACCGCTCTCAATGAGAAAAACTGCGCCCTCGCAGACTGCCCCATCAGCCCTGCAAAGCTAGCAGAACTCATTGCCATCATTGAAGAGGGCATTGTCTCTGCCAATCAGGCCATGGAGGTGCAAGAGCTACTCTGGGAATCCCCCGAACGCGGTGCAGAAGAGGCTGCTGCCTCTCTGGGGTACAAGAAGACGGACACAGGCGCTCTCTCTGAGCTAGTCGCTCAAGTCATCGAGGCCAACCCCAAGCAGGTGGCAGAAATACGCGAAGGCAATACCAAGTTGCTCAACTACCTCACAGGTCAGGTCATGAAGGCGAGCAACCCCAAGCCCAATCCCAAGATTGTCACAGAGATAGTGACCGCTCAGCTGGGCTTATAGAGGACTTTTCCCAATGTACCTCCTTTTTGACTGCAATAATTTTTTTGCGAGTTGCGAGCAGGTCTTTCGCCCCGATTGGCGCGGAAGACCGCTTCTCGTTTTGTCCAACAATGACGGCTGCATCATCTCTCGCAGTGCGGAGGCAAAGGCCGCAGGTTTTCAGATGGGCGAACCCCTCTTCAAATGCCAACAGCGTGTCAAGCAATACAATGCCATTATCTGCTCTAGCAATTTTCGCCTCTACGGGGACTTTTCCGATCGCATCATGAGCATCATTGAGGAGTCCTTACCCAATACGCAGCAATACAGTGTTGATGAAGCCTTTGCCCAAGTGGGAGAGGAAACACACAAGGATTGGGAGGCAGAGGGACGCGCCCTGCGCCGCCGCATCAGGCGCTGGACAGGCATCACGGTCAGCGTGGGTCTCGCACCCAGCAAAACCCTTGCCAAGCTAGCCAACGAAAAGGCAAAAAAATCCCCCGAGATGCAAGGCGTGCTCGCCCTGCGTCAGCCCGAGGACTGGAATCCTTTTCTCCAAAGCAGTCCCGCTGGTGACATATGGGGCGTGGGCAGAAAGCTTGCCCCGCGCCTGCGCGCGCTTGGCATACACACGGCCTACGACCTTGCCCAGTGCAGCCTCGACATGCTTAAAAAGCAGTTTGGCGTTCATGGAGAACGTCTCGCCCTAGAACTACGCGGCATTTCCTGCATCGCGGATGAGCCCGCCAGCACGCGGGGTCAGATCATGGTCAGTCGCTCCCTCAAGGAAGGCATAGACGACTGGGAAAGCCTGCGTGCCGTGCTCTGCCAATTTGTCGAAAAGGCCTCGCGCACCCTGCGCCAAGAAGAACTTATGGCTCGCGATGTCCACATTGTGTTGCGCACCTCCCAATACGGTCAGACAGATCAAATCTACTCGGGCAGCTTGGGGCTCACCCTCCCCCACCCCAGCGATGATACCAGAGAGCACACAGCTGCCGCCACCCAACTTTTAGAGCGAGTCTTCCGCAAGGGCTATGCCTACAAAAAAATAGGCGTTATCCTCTCCTCCCTCATCCCCAAGGAGTCTGTCCACCCCACCTTTGACCGCCCGACCGTGGAGACCTCTCCACTGATGCACACTCTGGATGCCTTGCAACGCGCTGGACATCATATACACTTTGCCAACCAGCAGGGGGAGCAACTCTGGCACCGTTCTCATTCTAGCCCCTCCTACACATCGGATTGGGGCAGCCTACCAGAGGCGCGATGAATTATTGTTAGTCGCATATAACTTTTGCCCTCAACTGTATTTTTATTCTTGATAGGCATTTTAGGCTTGAATTTTACAGCTAAAAAGTGTGTAATATCTGCGTACAGCCAGTTGCTGCCCACATGCATATTCAGAAGCTTATGAAGACAGAAACCACATTTGAAATGCCAGATTCTACAGTCGCTCTTGACTATATGAAGAACATAGCCGCTGATGAAGGCGATTTCATGACGCTGAATATGGGTCCTTCGCACCCAGCTACACACGGCGTATTACGATTGAAACTTGTACTGGACGGAGAGCTCATTGTGAGCTGTGACCCTGTTGTTGGTCACCTACACCGTGGCATGGAAAAGATTGCAGAAAACTTTAACTACAATCAATTTGTCACCTACACCGACCGTATGGACTACCTCGCACCCATGAGCAACAACATTGCTTATGCCTGTGCAGTGGAAAAACTACTAGGCTGGGAACTACCAGAGCGCGGTCAACTTCTCCGTGTTATTTGTTCAGAGCTATCACGCCTTTCTTCCTATTTCTTGGGGATGGGCGTTTTTGCTATGGACGTGGGCGCGATGACCGTATTCCTTTACTGCTATGAGGAAAAGGAAAAGGTACACAACTTTTACGAAAAGATTTGCGGCGCACGCTTTACCAGCAGCTACACACGTATTGGTGGCATGACCCGCGACTTCCCCGTAGGCTTTGAAAAAGAACTACTTGAATACTGTGACAGCGCGGCCTTTGCCATTGATGAAATGCAAAACCTGCTGCTGCATAACAAAATTTTCATAGACCGCCTCGTCGGCGTTGGTGTTATCTCTCGCAAGATGGCTCTTGATCACGCCATGACAGGCCCCAACCTGCGCGCCAGCGGTGTTGCCCGCGACCTGCGCAAGACTAACCCCTACCTCGGTTACGATCAATTTGACTTTGACGTCCCTGTTGCCCAAGAAGGTGACTGCTACGCACGCTTCCAGTTGCGTCTGGAGGAGATGCGCCAGTCCATCCGCATTCTCAAGCAGGCCATTGCCCGCCTCGAACCTGGTCCTATCTGTGTGCAACTCGACAAGGGTATTTTGCCACCGAAGGAAGCAGCCATGCTCGGTATGGAAGAGCTTATCCGTCAGTTCATGGTCTCCACCCACTCCGTCAACGCACCAGCGGGTCAGGTCTTCTTTGCCGCAGAAAATCCCAAGGGAGAGCTGGGCTTCTTCATCGACTCCCAAGGCGGTGGTGCTCCCAACCGACTCAAGATGCGCAGCCCATCCTACGGCTCGCTAGCTATCCTTCCTGACCTCATGCCCGGTCACCTCGTCAGTGACATACCTGCAGTGCTCGGTTCCTTCGACTTCGTACAAGGAGAATGTGACCGCTAACCCAATAACTTTAGCCTTTAATACCTATGTCTGATTCTAATAATCCGATTGATGCCCTCGCAGAAGAACACGCCTCCCCTGGTGAGAAGTTCTACGCCCCCTTTGCGGAGAGTGCCGCCCTCAACCAGCGTGCTGCCGAGATTCTCGACCTCTACCCAGAAGGCAAGGAAAAAGCCGCCGTGCTTCCCCTCCTCCACCTCGTGCAAGAGAAGTTTGGCTTCGTCTCAGTTGAGTCCATCAAGTGGGTTGCCGCTCAATCCAAGCAAAGCGTCATCCACGTCACAGGTGTTGTCACTTTCTACCCTGGTCTGCACCGTCATTGCCCTGGTAAGTACCATGTTCGCATCTGCCGCACCCTCGCCTGTTCCATGGCTGGTGGTGAAGAGCTCTTTGATTACATCTGCGAAAAGACAGGCATAGACCGCAAGGCCATCACCGACGAAAACTACGTCGGCATCAGTCCCGATGGACTTTGGAGCATTGAGGCAGTAGAATGCCTTGCTGCATGTGGCTTTGGCCCCAATGTTCTCATCAACACGACGCTTTATTCCCAAGTAGACAAGGCAAAGGTTGATAGCCTCATTGCTGAATACAATAGCAAATAAGAATCACCCCTCACCCCCTTCATCCCCCCAGTATGAGCGAGATTAAGTACCTGCCTGGCAAGGAACCCCACCCCAAAGAAACGCGTCGTATCTTTCGCAACATCGACCGTGTCGGCTATGAGCCCACGCTAGAATGTTACGTCAAGGACGGCGGCTATGAGATGCTGAAAAAAGCTCTCGGCATGCAGCCCGCAGACATCATTGAGGCTGTTAAAAAGAGTGGTCTGAGAGGTCGCGGTGGCGCGGGCTTCCCAACAGGTCTCAAGTGGACATTCATCCCACGCGGCAATACCAAGCCCGTCTACCTCGTCTGCAACTGTGATGAATCTGAGCCCGGTACATTCAAGGACAGATACATTGTCCACCAAGATCCCCATCAGCTCATCGAGGGCATGATTATCTCCAGCTACGCGGTGGGCGCACATTATGCTGTGCTCTACATGCGTGAGGAATTCCCCGAAGCAGCCGTCATCATGCAAAAGGCTATAGATGATGCCAACAAGGCAGGCTACCTCGGCAAAAACATCCTCGACAGCGGATACGACCTCAAAATCGTCCTCCACCGTGGCGCGGGCGCTTACATTTGCGGTGAAGAAACAGGTCTTATCAATTCTATCGAAGGGAAACGCCCCTACCCACGCATTAAGCCCCCCTACTTCCCCGCGGCCATTGGTCTCTGGGATTGCCCCACCATTGTGAACAACGTGGAGTCACTTTGCCAAGTGAAGCACGTGATTGATATGGGTGCTGAGGCCTTTGCCGCAACAGGTGCTCCCCGCTCCCCCGGTACACGCATCATTGGCGTCTCAGGCGACGTGAAAAAGCCTGGTTACTACGAAGTGGTCTCTGGCTCTATCACCTTTGGAGAGCTACTCAATGACCTCTGCGGTGGTCCTAAGGAGGGGCGCAGCTTCAAGGGCATCATCCCCGGTGGCTCTTCCTCCAAGGTCATGCGCTGTGATGAAAAACTCAAGGTACGCCAAGCCGATGGCACATGGGGTACAATCAGCGTCTTTGACATCCCCCTTGACCTCGACTCCATCGCAACCCATGGCAGCATGAGCGGCTCTGGCGGTGTCATCGTCATGGACGACAGCCGCAGCATGCCACACATGCTCAATAACCTCAATCGCTTTTACACATGGGAATCCTGCGGTCAATGCAGCCCATGCAGAGAGGGCAACCCATGGATGCTCAAGCTCTCCACCCGCATCATCAATGGTGAGGCCTCCCCCGAGGACGTGGACATGCTTGTCACCGTGGCTGACCAGATATGTGGCAAGACAGTCTGCGCCTTTGGTGAGGCCTGCTCTTGGCCAACACAGGCATTCGTCGGCAAGTTCCGCGAAGAGTTCCTTGCCCTGACAAAGCCCTTTAATGCCCTGAAAGCACATAGTTCCGAGCGCAAAGCCGCTTGCCAATTCCTCCGTCGCAGCGACGAACAATAAACCGACTTCTTCGACCTGACATGAGTACGACACAGACAACAATTCTCCCCAAAGATGCCGCCGCTGCCGAAGGCAAGGTAAATGTCCAAATCAATGGAACATGGCATCGCTTCCCCCAAGGAACGCGCGTGGCCGATGCCTGCGAATCCGTAGGCGCATCCGTGCCTCGATTCTGCTACCACCCAAAGCTAGCCATAGCTGGTTCTTGCCGCATGTGCTTGGTGGAGCAAGGCATGCCCCCACGTCCTGCACCCGGTCAAGCCCCTCAATATGATGAGCAAGGCTACCTCCCCATTCAATGGATGCCCCGCGCCATCATTGCCTGCGCTAACAGCGTCACAGAAAACATGGGCATTCGCACCACGGGTGCAGTGACCGATGAAGCACGCCGCAGTGTTCTAGAGTTTTTGCTGAGCAACCACCCCCTTGACTGCCCCATCTGCGACCAAGCAGGTGAGTGCAAGCTGCAACAGTACTCCAACGACTACGGTTCTGGTGAAAGCCGCTTCCAAGAAGACAAGACGAAGAAGGGTAAAAACCTTGCCATAGGCCCTCGCGTCAACCTTGACCAAGAACGCTGCGTGCTTTGCACACGCTGCGTGCGCTTCATGCGTGACGTAGTAGGCGAAGAAGTACTCGGTGTCGTCGGTCGCGGCACGCATAACGCCATCAGCTGCTTCCCCGGTCTGGAGCTCACCAGCAATTATTCCATGAACGTCGTTGACCTCTGCCCAGTAGGTGCACTGACCAGCAATGACTTCCGATTCCAAATGCGCGTATGGTTCCTCAAGAGCACACCCAGTATTGACGTCAACTGCGGCACAGGCACCAACATCAATATCTGGACACGTGACCAACAGGTCTACCGCTTTACCCCACGTCAGAATGATGAGGTCAACAGCTGCTGGATGCCAGATAGCCACCGCCTCAACTACAAATACATCAATAGCAAGTATCGCCTCAGCAACCCCCTTGTCCGCACGGACGAAGGCGCAGAACAACGCCCTGCAATATGGGATGCCACGCTGAAGCTTGCGGCCATGCAGCTGCAAAAGTGCGAGTCGAGCAAGACAGCCATCATCGCCTCCGCTCGCATGACCAATGAAGAGCTCTACCTCGTCAAGCGTCTCGCTAGCACCCTTGGCATCAGCCAAGTTGCCACAGTAGCCCGCAACAACGAAGGTGACGACATGCTCATCAGCAGCGACGGCAACCCCAACAGCAATGGCGCAAAGCTCATCCTCGCAGAGGGTGACAATGCCCTGCAAAGCATACGCGAAGGCATAGAGTCTGGCAGCGTCAACAACCTCCTCGTCTTGGGTGAGGATGTCACGAGAGAAGCTGGCATTAGCCCAGAAAGCCTCAAGAAGCTTTCCTACCTCCTCTGCATGAACCACACGAAGAATGCCACGACAGCCATAGCTGACATCGTGCTGCCCAGTGTCACCTTTGCAGAGAAGTATGGCACCATGATCAACGTCACAGGACGCATCCAGCGTCTCAACCGCGCCTTTGAACCCCTTGGCAATGCCCACGATGACTGGAGCATACTGCGTGATCTCATCATCCTGCTCGGGTCTGAAGACGACACCCTCGCTGCTATGACCAGCAGCCGCCAGCTACTGCCCCTTCTTGCAGCAGATTTTGCCCCGCTCTCAGGTCTCACTTGGGCAGCCATTGGCAATGAAGGCAAGGTCGTCTTGGAGACTGGAGTCACCATCCCCCTCATCGCCCGTACTAACTCCTAAAAAAACTCACACACACCCCATATGCTACAATATCTTCTAGATTGCTGGAACTGGGTTATGAACAATCCCACATTGTTCTACCTCATCACCACCATCATCAAGCTCGTTGTGATTTTTGCCGTGCTGCTGCTCTTTGTCGTTCTCTCCGTCTGGGTAGAGCGTCGTGTGGCTGGCTGGATTCAAGACCGTCCTGGTCCAAATAGAACAGGCATTCCCGTACACCTTCTCAACCGCTTTGGCAGCAAAGAAAAGCAACCTCTCAGCAAGTGCCTCAGCTACGTTGGTATCTCGACAGATGGCTGCATTGCACGCTGCCTGCGTTGGCTGCGTTTGGACAAAGAAATCCCCCTCTTTGGCTTCATCCAACCCATGGCGGATGGTGCAAAACTCTTCTTAAAGCAGGAAATGACCCCCTCCTTCGTGCGCAAGGGCTACTTCATCGCTGCCCCCATGCTTGTACTGGGTCCCCCGCTGATTGCAGCAACGGTCATCCCCTTCTCCTCCCACGTTGACACGGTCTTCGGTAGCATCAACATGGTAGTATCCAACCTCGGTGTGGGTGCTCTCTGGATTTTTGCTATTTCTGGTCTTGGCGTCTACGGTCTGACATTGGCGGGTTGGTCATCCAACTCCAAGTATCCCTTCATCGGTGGTCTGCGCGCGACAGCCCAGCTCATCTCCTACGAAGTGGCAATGGGTCTCTCCATCATCCCACTTCTCATGATGTTCTCCACACTCAACCTGCAAGAAATCGTCATCGCCCAAGCCACTAATGGCTGGACGCTGCTCCCCTTCTGGGGCGAGGGTCTTTCTATACAGCGTTGGGTTCTCCTCATCCCCATGGGTATTAGCTTTGTGGTCTTTGTCACCTGCGTCTTTGCAGAGGCAAACCGCACACCCTTTGACATGGCAGAGTGCGAAACCGACCTAGTCGGTGGCTACCACACGGAGTACTCCTCCATGAAGTTCGCCTCTTTCTTCATGGGTGAATATGTTGCCATGGTCGTGGGTTCTGCCCTCGTTGTCACCCTCTTCCTCGGTGGCTGGTCCATAGGCTTTGGGGCTGACACATTCTTGGCAGACTGGGCACTGTGTGCACAGGAAACAGGCGCACAATGTGGCGCAAGTTGCTGGCAAACAATACTCAGCTGGACAGCTGGATGGCTGGTTGTCATCGCGCAGTTTGCCGCCTTTATCGTCAAGCTCGTCGCCTTTGTCTTCTTCTTCGTTTGGGTACGCTGGACACTGCCTCGCTTCCGCTGGGATCAGGTCATGAAGCTCAGCTGGCTCGTCTTCTTTGAAATCGCCGTGGTGAATATCATCATCACCGCCTGCATCCTCTACTTCGTCAAGTAAACTTTTTACGCAATTTTTCTATGTCTTATACTCCCATCAAACGCCCCAAGTTCTCCTTGGCTGACAGGATATACCTTGTCGCTCTGATCAAGGGCTTGGCGCGCACCTTCCAGCATCTCGCCCTCTCCCTCATTGGTCGCAGCCGTTCGAAGAAAGACTTTAACGGCAAGGGCATCGGTGTCTGTATGCCCTACCCAGAACAACGCTGGGACGACCGTCTGCCCTCCTACTACCGTGGAGCACCTGCCTTAGTGCGTGGTGAAGACGGACGTGAACGCTGCGTCTCCTGCCAGCTTTGCGAGTTTATCTGCCCTGCACGCGCCATCGAGGTCACCCCTGGTTGCAGCGACGGTAAGCAAGAAAAAGCACCCAAGGAGTTCACCATAGACATGCTGCGCTGCATCTACTGCGGCATGTGCGAAGAAGTCTGCCCAGAGCAGGCCATCTTCCTAAGCAAAGAATACCTCATCACCCTCACCGAAAAAGAGAACGGTGTGCGCGACAAAGAAGCCCTCTACCGCCTAGGCGGTGTGCGCAAGGGTCTCATCAACAAATGGAATCAGTACAAATAATCAGCCCTTTTTAACAACATGTTGGACATCGCTATCACACAATTACTTTTTTACGCCTTCGCGGTCTGCGCCATCATCGCAGCCCTCGGGGTCGTCATCATGCGCAACCCAGTCAGCAGTGCCATGTGCATGGCCATCTGCTTCGGCTTTGTAGCGGCCATCTTCTTTGGTCTGGGCGCAGAATTCCTCGGCATCATCCAGATAACCGTCTACGCAGGAGCTGTACTGGTTCTCTTCCTCTTCATCGTCATGATGCTTGATATCAAGCACGAAGAAAAGGGAAGCATCAGCATGTTCAAGCTGGTCCTCTGCACCATAGTAGCAGGTTGCTTTGCTGGCATCGTGACCAAGGTCAGCCTCTCCCTCCCCGGTGCTCATGACCCCCGCCCCTGCACCATGACCCTCCTTTGGGATGGTATCACAGGAGCAGAGGAAAGCAGCTGCAAGAAAAGCTGCACTGCTACCACCACAGAAAGCAGCTGCACATCTGCCTGCTGCGCCGCGCCTAAAAAGGTCACAGCTGGCACACTGCCCGAGCTGAAAACAGAGCGCGGCAATGTATCGGAAATAGGTGAAGTCCTCTTCACCCGTTACCCCATCCACTTTGCCATCCTCTCCCTCACCCTACTTGCCGCCTGTGTGGGCGCAATAGCCATTTCTCGCAAAATCCGTCAATCCTAATTTTAAGTCACTATGTCCCCGCTCATTCACTACTTGATTTTCTCGGGCATCCTTTTTTCCATAGGATTGCTGGGTGTGATGATTCGTCGCAACATTGTTGTCGTCTTCATGTGCTTGGAGCTCATGCTTACGGCGGCTAATGTCAGCCTCGTCGCCTTTTCCCGTGCTCAGGGCACAGAAGGCGTACCTGTCTATGACGGTCAGATACTCGCCCTCTTCATCATCACCATAGCCGCGGCAGAAGTCGCCATTGGTCTCGCACTCATCGTCGCCCTCTTCCGCGCTCGCAAGACAGTGGACAGCGACAAGCTTAATCTTCTCAAGGACTAAATAAATAGACGCATATGAATCCTAATCTTCCTTGGCTATTCCTCGTCATGCCACTAGTTGTGGCAGCAATTAACTGGCTCTTCTTTTCCAAAAAGCAGGGGATGGCAGCAGCCCTCTCCACCATGTCAGTGCTCTTCACCCTGATACTCTGCATAGCCTACCTCACAGGTGCGCTCGCAATAGAAGAGACATCCAACTACATCTGGTTGCCCACCTTGGAGGGCGCGCAGCTCTCCGTCGGTCTCCTACTGGACGACATGGCAATGCGCATGATGCTAGTCGTGACAGCTATCGGTGCGTTGGTGCATATTTTCTCCCTCGGTTACCTCAAGGGCGACAAATCCAACCTGACGCGCTACTTTGCAGGTCTGAGCATCTTCATGTTCAGCATGAGCACCATCGTACTAGCAGACAACCTCGCCATGACCTTCATCGGCTGGGAAATGGTTGGTCTCTCCTCCTACCTGCTCATCGGTCACTGGTTCAACAAGGACAGTGCCGCTGATGCTGCGAAAAAAGCCTTCATCACCAACCGTGTTGGTGACTTCGGATTCCTCATCGGTATAGGTCTGACACTGGCAGCCTTTGGCACGCTCAACTTCTCCGAAATGGGTGGTCTTGCTAGCGAGATGAACACGAGCCTGCTCACCGTCTTGGTGCTTGCTCTCTTCTGCGGTGCTATTGGTAAGTCCGCGCAGTTCCCCCTGCATGTCTGGCTCCCCGATGCCATGGAGGGTCCAACCCCCGTCTCCGCCCTCATCCACGCTGCAACCATGGTTGCCGCTGGTGTCTACATGCTTGTACGTCTGCAAGTCAGCATGGGCGCAGAAGCCTTTACCCCCTTCGCTTGCAACATCATTGCTGGCATAGGTGCTATCACAGCCCTGCTTGCAGCCTTCATGGCCATGCAGCAAGATGACATCAAGCGCGTACTCGCCTACTCCACCCTCTCCCAGCTGGGCTACATGGTCATGGCTGTCGGTCTCATGGCAGGAGAAGCAGCGATGTTCCACCTCTTCACCCATGCTTGGTTCAAGGCTCTGCTCTTCCTCGGCTCTGGTGCTATCATCTACGCCTGCCATCACGAGCAGGACATATGGAAGATGGGCAACCTCAAGAAGCGCATGCCCATCACCACACTCTGCTTTGTCATAGGCACGCTTGCACTCATCGCCGTACCGGGCTTCTCGGGCTTCTTCTCCAAGGAAAGCATCCTCATGGCAGCCTATGAGAAGAATATGCTCATCTTTGCTGTGGCAGCTGGCGTTGCTGCACTGACAGCCTTCTACATGGTACGCGTCTGCCTCATCACCTTCTGCGGCAAGGCACGCAGTGAACACGCAGAGCACGCCAAGGAAGTTGGAGCCTCCATGAGCTTCCCCCTCATCCTCCTTGCAGTGATGTCCGTACTCGCGGGCTTTGGCTTCGTCGCAGAAAAGCTTGTTCCCTTCAACGATTTTGTGCCAGAAGGCTTCCATGTTGGAATTCCCTTCTATGCGGGTACAGCGGCACTGATTATCGGTGTGGTCTTGGCATTCGCCATCTACGGACGTGGTGTCAGCAGTGACCCCCTTGCCAACAACTTTGTCTCCCGCGCCCTGCGCAACCGCCTCTACATAGATCATATCTACGACAAGTACATTGTCGGTGGCGTGCAGAACATTGCTAGCAACCTCATCGACATGCTAGACAGCTTTGTCATCTATGGCTTTGTACAGAGCATAGGCTACTGCGTCAGCTCGCTGGGGCAACTCATCAGCAAACTGCGTGGCGTGAGTCTGCGTACCTACAACTACGTCACCCTCTGCGGTGTCATCGTCATCATTTACGTTGTACTTTTCTAATCAACATTATTCCCTGAGAACTATCACCTTTTTCATACCATGCTTATCTGGCTCATTCTCGTCCCCATCATCGCCTCGGCTCTCATTGGCTTTTTGAGATTCCCTGGGCGTGCCACAGCCATTGCTAGTGCTGGCATCAGCCTACTGCTCACCCTCGCAGCCCTCTGCCTCTGGAGCAGCAATCCCGATGCCGTTATCAACAACTACTTCGAGCTCACCCTTGCCCTGCCCCTCAGCAGTGTGATGATTATCCTCAGTGCCCTCGTCACAATGGCAGCCGCCATTGGACTGCGCGCCCCTGACGCTGGTGCTGCACGCAGTTGGGCCATCTCCACCCTGCTCATCTCCGCAGGTGCTACAGGTGCCTTTGTATCCGACAACATCATTGGATTCTTTGCCTTGCATGAGTTGGCGCTCATCCCCACCTTCATCATGATTGGTGTCTACGGTCGTGGTGACCGCCGCACCATCTCTTGGAACATGGTTGTCTACCTCGGACTAGCCTCCATGGTGCTGCTAGCTGGTCTCATCATGCTTTGCAGCGAGTTTGGCTACAACTTCTCAACACTTGGAGACAGGGTGCCAAACATCATGGAATACGCCGTTGCTGAAAACCCTGGCTACTTTGCCCTGATGGGAGCCTTGCTTCTCATTGGTTTTGGCACACTGGTCTCCCTCTTCCCCTTCCACTCATGGGCAGGTCCTGCCTATGCTAGTGCGCCCACACCTGTTGCCATGCTGCACGCAGGCGTGCTCAAAAAGTTTGGTCTCTACGGCCTCTTCACCATCGCTGCCCTCCTCGGCCCTGTTAACGAAGTGATGTTTGAGCCCCACATCAAGTGGCTCTTGCTCGCCCTCCTTGGCAACGTCCTTTGGGTAGGTTACGTGACTGTGAGCAAGGGACGCCTTGACGAGATGCTGGGTAACTCCTCCGTGATGCACATGGGCTACCTCTTCCTTGCCTTTGCAGCCTACATCAGCTACATGCCCGGTAATCTGGAGCTCGCCTTCAACGGTGCAGCCATCCTCATGCTGGGTCATGGACTCACCATAGCTCTTCTTTTCCTACTGACCGGTCAGATTGAATCCCAAACACGCACGCTAGAGTTGGACTCCATGGGTGGGCTGGGAAGCAAGCTCCCCGCACTGGGCTTCCTCTTTGGTCTGGGTGCGATGGCCTCCATTGGTCTCCCCCTGCTGGCTAACTTCCCTGGAGAGTTTGCCGTCTTCATGTCCTGCTTCCAAGACGCCCCATTGGGTGTCACAGAATGCAGCTGCTGCCCCTTCTCTTGGATAGGAGCAATGTTCGGAGGCGTAGGCGCTGTGCAAGTAGCCGCCATCTGCGCCATGTGGGGTCTCGTCATCGGTGCTGTGTACATGCTGCGCGCCTTCCGCCGCATCTTTGCAGGCCCTGTTGCCATGGCTAGCGTACGTGCTACCTCACTGAGTTGCTATGACATCATTGCAGCGGGCATACTCGCTGCCGCCCTTGTCCTCTTTGGCATCTATCCCTCACTCATCGTCAGTCTCATTGGTTGATACAAGATCTAAAATCATAACATCTCAACACAAGCTATGTTCTCAACACACTATACATGGTCGGATTTCTCCGTCAGCCTTGGGCTGGCAATAGTAGCCGTACTCATTCTAATGGCTGACGCCTTTTGCAAGAAGTTCCCCCGCCGTGGCTACGCCATCATTGGCGGACTGAGCCTCGTGGCATCGGGTTCCTACTTTGCGCCCAGCTTCATCGCAGGTCTCGTGTGCTTCATCTCGGGTCTCTGCATGCTCTTTGCCTTTGACTACAACTCGGTGAGCACACGCAGCGTCTCGGGCAATGTAGAAAACGACGAAGGCACAGGAGAGCTCTACGCCCTCATGCTCATCGCAGTGGCAGGTATATGCGCCCTCTGTCAGGCACGCGACCTCGTCATGCTCTTTATCTCCTTGGAGATACTCACACTAAGCTCCTACATCATGGTTGGCTATTACCGCCGCAATCTAGGTAGCATTGAAGCAGGTGTGAAGTACCTTATCCAAGGCGCGTTGAGCACAGGCATCCTCGTCTTTGGTGCAGCATGGTACTTTGGCGTGACAGGAGGCTTTGCCATCGACTCAATGGCCATGTCCACTGGTATGCAGTTCTCACCAGCTGCCCTCATCTTCTCCCTCATCCTCATGACACTGGGCATACTCTTCAAGATAGGCGCCGTCCCCATGAGCGCATGGGTACCCGATGTCTATCAAGGAGCACCCACACCGGTGACAGCCTTCCTTTCCACCTGCTCCAAGATAGCTGGCTTTATCGCCCTACTCGCTATTTTCACAGCACTTCCTAAAAACACACTCTTTGGCTCAAATGAGCTTTCTATGACAGCAGATAGCATGGGTCTCATGATGCTCATCATCACCTGCGCCACCCTGCTGGTAGGTAACCTCTCTGCCATTGGTCAGCGCAATGCAAAGCGACTGCTCGCCTACTCCTCCATTGGTCAGGCTGGCTTCATCCTCGTCTTTGTCTACGCAATGACACAGACCAACTTTGATAGAACAGTCGGTCACTACATTCACAATATAGAAACATACTTGTTTGCCTATTCCGTCTCGGTGCTGGCAGCCTTTATCGCCATTGGCATCGTGCGTATGGCACGCGAAAGCGAAGAAGTCTCCGCCTTCCGTGGTCTGGGTCGTTCTAACCCCTACTTTGCCTTCTGCGTCACCGTGGTCTTTGCCTCCTTGGCAGGTGTCCCCCTGACCTTTGGCTTTAGCGCGAAGCTCAGCTCCTTTATCACGGCAATCAACAGCCCCATGGCTATGACCCTCCTGCCCTTCCTCATCATCGGTGCGGCTGTAGGCTTCTACTACTACTTCAAGGTCATCCGCTCCATGTACTGGGAAAAGGCAGAAGAAGGTGTGCCCGCCGTGCGTGTCCCCCTCACTTCGGGCATCATCATGGGCCTTCTCGTCGTGCTTATTATCGCGGGCGGTCTGAATATTTTCTAAAAAGCGTCATTTTTTAGAAAAAATGTCTGGACAAAGCAACAATCTGTCTGTATAATTCCCCCGCAGACATTCTCTGCAAGAACAAATGGCAGGATAGCTCAGTGGTAGAGCAGAGGACTCATAAGCCTTTGGTCGGGTGTTCAAATCACCTTCCTGCTACTTCAGAAAGCGCATCAGTACTTAACTGGTGCGCTTTTTTGTGCCTAAATTCTCTTCAATCTGCCATGTTTAGATATAGCCTTGCCATGTGGTGAATAGTAGGATATACTACGCCCATATGAACGCAGGCTCCTATTTTCTCATTGCAGGTCTCGCTCTGACGAGCAGTCTTCAAGTGCAGGCAACCCACAGCTCCCCTGAAAATCATCCCGCCGAGTACAAAAAATTTCTCGAAGCTCTCGACAAACAGCACAAAGATCAGAGCTACGACTATTTTGCAGCGATGGAAATCGTCCTCAATGCAACGAAGGATGAACTATCAAACATCGAATGGTTAGAAAAGGCAGCAAAGGATGAAAAACCAGCTGCAATGTATTTCCTAGCCAACTGGAAACGCCTCGACATTCAACAAAGAAAAAGATCCGAAGTAAACGAAGAGGTCTTGGCTGAGAATCACAAACTCTTTGCCGAAGCCGCGGAATTAGGATTCATACCAGCCATTGTTCAGGTTGCTATCGATTATATCAGGGGAACAGGAGTCCCAAAAAATCCCAACAAGGGAATTGAGATGCTCGCTGAAGCAAGCCGCGATGGAAACTTCATCGCACGTCATCGCTGGCTGAAGCTCACGAACCGTCTCTCTACCGAAGCCGATCTAGAGCGCCCAGAAGTACAATCCGAAATCAAGCGTGGTAACCACTTTGTCATGTATGATGCAGCCGTTCTCTGCCAATCAAAAGAAAAGCGCTTCGACTATCTCACCATGGCATCTGATGCAGGCAACACCACTGCCCTTGTGTTCAAATATCAAACATTTCTGAAAATTGATGCCAATCTGGCTATGAAGAATGCTGTGAGGGGAGCTGGGCTGCACGATGCAGAGCTCATGGCAGTAGTGGGTGGTTGGCTCATCAATCCTGATGTCATTAAAAAGCATGTGGATGCGAAAGATTTCCCCCACAGTCCAGTCGAGGGTATGCAATTCATCAAAATTGCCTCCATGATGGGCAATGACTATGCAAATGAAATGTTGGGCAACTTTTACTACAAAGGTCTGTACGGTGTAGAGAAAGATGAGAAACGCGCTTTTGAGCACTTCAAACGTGGAGCCCTCACAAAAGCAGCTGGTGTCAGCCATCTCATCTACGCCTACTTCTTGATGAAAGGAATAGGCTGCGAAGTGGATTACAAGGAAGCAACACGCCATCTCATCTACCTCACTCATATGAAATACTACGATGCCTATATCCTCCTTGCCTATTTGCAATACTATGGATATGGTATCGAAAAAAATACGGCCAGAGCTGAAACAATGCTTCAAGAACACGCCATAGCCTACCCTATAACCTATGCCTATCTTGCCCTCATAAAAAGCAGAGAAAAAGACCCCAACAATCCAGACGAAGAAATCGCCAATCACTATTTGCGCTTGGCTGAAATGGCACCATTGGATAAGGGCGTGACTCGCGCCTTATACAAGATGTCTGTGGACAAGGGAGATTGGGCTTTCTCTTTCATAGTGAGGGATGTGGAGCTGGAACCATACCTCGAAAAACAGCCTGAGAAATAAACAGCCACCCTAATACATGTCCCCTTGGCGAAGAAAACCCTATGAGATATGGGAGTTCCCAGAGATGCTCTCTGGCCTCCTCGTTCTCATCGCCATCCTGTGGGAGCTGGGCTTCTTGCGCGCGGCTACCCTACCAGCAGATCAGATCAACAGCTTTATGCTCTCCACGCATACGCTGGTGAGCTGGATTACTTGGTTCAACACAGCCGTCGTCATCACACACGCCATAGTCTACCGACGGCGTGGTTTGGCTGTGCCGCGATTCATTGTCTGGCAAGCCGTAGTAGGCATAATTGCATCACTTTGCTTTGCTCTATGCGTCTACACATTTACCAGCCATGAAGTCACCTCCATGCTCTATTGGATCAGTGTGTTGCTAGGCTTGCTCATAGGCGTTTTCTCCATCATTAACATCATTTCGTGGATTGTACAGCTACGATCTACAAAAATCAAACCAGCGGGATCAAAGTGGTCGCCAGCGGTTATCTTCTTCACCAGCATGTTGGCCTTCATCCTGCTGAGCAGTGTGGCACTGCTCACACCAGGTGCAACGCATAATTCTATCAGCTTTGTGGATGCCTTTTTCATGTGTTCTAGCGCAACAGCCATTACAGGGCTATCCAGCGTTGACATAGAGAGCACCTTTACAGCCTTTGGCAAGGGGGTCATTCTGCTCAACTTTCAGATAGGAGCACTGGGGGTGATGACCTTCTCCTACTTTGTCATGATGATGATAGGAAAGCGACTGGCGGTGACGGACAAGGCAACCTTTTCTGGCATATTGGATCAGCAGGGAGTCAACATCGTCCCTGCACTCATCAAATCCGTTGTCCTTGTCACCCTGACAGTGGAGATTATCTCCGCCCTCTTCCTCTATTTGTCTTGGAAGGACATCCCCGCCCTACAGGGAAACCCTATTTGGGCACATGCAATCTTTCACTCCGTCTCCTGCTTCTGCAACGCGGGCATCTCCACATTCTCCGCCAACATGGCAGCCCCCTTCTTGCATGAAGCACGCATAGGGCAAGTCATCATGATGATAACCATCTTTGCGGGAACAATAGGATTTGGCGTGTACTTGGAAAGCCTCGCACGTCTCAAAAGCCGCCTCACGGGAGGGAAACTGACCCTGCGTTGGAGCACGCACTGCTGGCTCGTCATGCGCATGACCGTCATCGTCATTGTCTGTGGTACTGCCGCACTGGCCATCATTAGTATCATAGAGCCTTCTGGTCAAAGTGACCGCAGCTGGATGAGTCTCAGTTGGGAGGCACTTTGGAACACGGTGGGTCGCTCTGCTGGCTTTAACCTAAGCGACCTCAATGAATATGGCCCTGCTTATAAACTATGGCTCTGTGTGCTCATGTTCATTGGTGGCAATCCCGCAGGAACAGGTGGGGGCGTCTTTGCGCCAGTCATCGCCCTGTGCTTTTTGGAAATATACCGCGTTCTGCGCGCACGTGAAGACGTGGAGATACACCAACGCCGCATCGCCCGCGCCACCATCAACCGCGCCATGTCCACGGTCGTACTCGCCATAGTGTGGATTGTGCTCATGACCATGATCATCATCATCCTAGAGCCAGAAATAGCCAGCAAGGACAACGGCATGCTGCGCATCCTCTTTGAGGAAGTAAGCGCCTTTACCACAACGGGCTACTCTCTCGGCATCACAGGAGAGCTCTCCACAAGCTCCAAGTACATCCTCTCTTTCAGCATGATATTTGGCCGCGTAGGCATGTTCACCTTCATGATGATATTCATCAGCCAAGGGGAGAAAAAGTTCCTACGCTACCCCGAAACACGCCTCCCCCTCACCTAATAACACAATTAAGCAATATGAGATTTGTCATCATTGGCATGGGTCAATTTGGAAAAGCCCTCGCCCTCTACCTCACCCAAGCTGGCTACGAAGTCACCATTCTCGATGAACAAGAAAGCGTCATCAATGAACTCAAAGATAATGTCGCCTACGCCATGAAGGGCGATGCAACAGACATACGCGTCCTACGCCAAATGGACATCGTGGGCGACGACATCAATGTCATCCTCGCCATTGGTGAAGGCTTTGAGCGCAGTATCCTCATCACCGCCCAGCTCAAAGAACTGGGGGTCAAAAACCTCTACGCACGCTCTGTCAACAGCCTGCACAGCAATGTGCTCAAGCTCCTCGGCGTGCGCGAACTCTTCCGCGTAGAAGACGTAGCGGCAAAGCAGCTGGTCTCCCACTTCATGAATGTGGGACTCATGCGACTGCGCAAGATTGACAGCAACCACGCCCTTGCAGAGGTCAACCTCCCCACAGAGTGGATAGGCAAGACCCTCCAAGAAATCAACCTGCGTGGCAAGTACTCCCTCAACCTACTCACCCTGCGACGCGGTGTTATCAATGAGCTTGCTCCCGTAGACGACGTGCTCTCCCTTCCCGCGCAACCTGTCATCGACACACCCACACCTGACCTCGTCTTTGAGGTGGGTGACGTACTCGTCCTCTTTGGCAAAGATGAAGACCTTAACCGCTTTGTTGACCTCTTTAATCTCTAATAACCAAAGCCATGACACGCATCACATTACCAGAAAAAACCTACTCTGGCTACATCTTTGATTTAGACGGCACCCTCGTAGACAGCATGGGGCTGCATTACCGTGCTTGGAGAGAAAGCTTGGCAGCCTATGGCGCACCCAAGCATGTATTCTTTGGCGAAGAGTTTGTCTCCAACGGAGGCAGAGCCGCCGTAGACATCGTCACCTCCCTCAACAGCATCTATGGGCTGGATTTGCCCGCTGCCGAGATAGCACGTGACAAGCGCGACCTCTACATGCGCTACCTCAACGAAATCAAGTTGGACATCATCCCCGAAACCGTTGGGCTGGTTCACCAGCTCATAGAAAAGGGAATCCCCTTTGCCATAGGCACGGGCAGTGCTCCGCAGGGGGCTCTTGCCACCCTAAAGGCGGCGGGCTTGGAAAGCATCTTTTCCCACATCGTCACCCCCGAAGACGTCCCAGCAGAGCGTGGCAAACCCTGCCCAGATATTTTCCTGCTTTGCGCAGAGCGCATGGGGGTAGAGGCTAAAGACTGTGTCGTCTTTGAAGACGCGCAACCGGGCATAGATGCCGCCATTGCAGCGGGCATGGACTACGTCTTTGTCGACTCTACCGATGTGCCCAAATGGTGTCATGCCATAGGCGAATCACTAGAGAGCTAAACCCTCACAGAACCAAGTATGCTCAAGCCCATCCTCACTACCCTCTGCCTGTTCTCCCTTTGCCTCGCTAGCGATGCACCAAGAAACGCAGAAAACCAAGTAGTCTCCAACATTGCCACCCACGAGGTCGCACCCGTCAAACTACCCTCCGATGACAAGAGTCCACAGCGCGTCATCATCATGGTGGGTGATGGCATGGGCTATGACTACATCAGCGCGGCACACGTGCTCAACAAGGGAAAGCTCTACATGGAGCAACTCCCCCAATGCGGCATGGTGAAAACTGAAAGTGTCCGTGGCGTCATCACCGACTCCGCAGCAGCGGGTACAGCATTTGCTACTGGGGTTAAAACCCTCAATGGTAGACTGGGTGTGGATAAGGACGGCAAAGCCCTTCCCTCCCTCTTCAAGCTAGCGCGACAGAAGGGGCTGGGTACAGGTCTCGTGGTGACCAAGACAGTCACCGATGCCACACCAGCCGCCTACTACGCACAGGTCAAGAGCCGCAACTACACCCCCCTCATCGCCGCACAGCTGCTCCAAGCAGATCTGAGCGTCATCGTAGGTGGTGGGCGCACCCAATTCACCAAAGAACAGAGAGAAGAACTCAAAAAGAAGACCTCTCTTCTCGCGTGGCTGGCAGATGGCAATGCACCATGGGCGGCACAACGCGGCCCTGTCCTTGCAGAGTACACAGCACGCGCCTTGGAAAGCATGCACAGCAAGCATCCCGAGGGCTTTTTGCTGCTCGTAGAAGGCTCTTTGATAGACGTGGCTGGGCATGACAACGATGCCAAGGTCGCCATGGAGGAGACGCTGGACTTTGACCGCGCAGTGGGCGTTGCCATGCGCTGGGCCGCAGCCCATCCTAACACGCTAGTACTCGTCTTTGCTGACCACAGCACGGGGGGACTCACCCTCGTTCAATCTGAAAAGGAATCTGGACGCGTCCGCATACGCTTTGTCAGCGATGCTCACAATGGCATCTACGCCCCACTGTTAGCAGGTGGTACAGGCAGTCAGCTCTTTTCTGGCTGCCTCGACAACACAGATATTTTTAAACGCATCAGCCACTTACTCCAACTCAGCAAGTCTAACGACTCATTTTAAGATTGAGTTCACTCTTCATTTGATATATATTGTCTGCGTAACCATATGAGAATCTCTACACGTATTTTTAGCACAGTAGCACTTCTTGCGCTCCTTCCTTCCTGCTTGGTTCAACAAGCTGTTGATATATTCGTTCGCAAGGATTATCCAGGCCCACGCCCTGCCATGGTGATTCGCGACAACAACGGTCAGCCAGCTAGCAGCAAGCGTCTGACTGTCAATAGCACAGATTTGCCCGCACCTGCCAGCCTCATAGGCAAGCAGACTCTTGCACCCGATGGTATCCCCTATGGATTTACCTCTTCCTTTACCTACATTGTCTACTCCCCCTATGCTCCCTACAGTCCCTTGGACTACAAAGGGTTTTCTGGTGGCGACAAGGTCTGGGATCCCTACACAGGCAAGGCCTTCTACATCCCCCGTATCCACACCTTTAATTAAAAGCGACAGCACTAGCATCTGGTGAGATTAATCTACAAGTCTGCCCAGACCCTGCTACGCTGGATGGATGTTCGCTGGGTCGCACTGCTAGGAAAGGGAGCAGGCTACGTCATGTGGCTCTGCTTTCCCTCGCGTCGTCGCATCGTCGCACGCAACCTGCGCATCACCATCAATCCCCTCTTGCGGGAGAAGGAGTTAGCCCCCCTCATCCGCAAGAATATCGTGCTCACCTGCATGAATTTCATCTCCGCCCTCAAGGTGGGGGTGATGACAGAAAAGGAGCTACTCCAGTCAGTAGAACTCTTGGGTAAGGAGGAATTTGAAGATGCAGGCACAGACGGTCACACAGGCATAGCCTGCATCCCACATGCGGGCAACTGGGAAATCCTAGCCCGCATACGCCCTCTCTTTACCAAGGTGGAGCACTTTGGCTCCATGTACAGAAAGCTGCGCAACCCCATCTTGGAAAAGCTAGTCTACGATCTGCGCACAGGCTACGGCTGCGAGATGTACAGCAAGGAGGCTGGCCTGCGCAAGGTCATACGCACCACGCGCAAAGGTGGACTCATAGGCATACTCAGCGACCAGTTCACTAGCGAAGGGGTACATGTCCCCTACTTTGGCAAGGTGACAGGCACCACGCCCTTTCCCTCCATGCTGCATGGCATGTGCAAGAGCAAGCTCTTCACCGTCCACACAAAGAACACAGGTCTGGGTCGATGGCAGGCTGTACTCAACGGAACAGTCACCCTCGACATAGAAGGCAAGGACAAGCTAGCCGCCCAGACCATAGCCATCAACCGCTCCTTGGAAGAGGCGCAGAATGTCAGCATACTAGATGGCTTTTGGATGCACCACAGGTGGAAGATTTTTTCCAACTTTGGATTACAGCACCAAGAAGATTTGGCAGCCACCGCCCTGCCCTACGTGCGACTGCCCTTCCGCATCCTCGTCGCCCTACCCGATAACTTTGAGGAGGCCATTCTCTGCGTACCCGCCCTCTACATCCTACAACAGAGCCGCTATGACGCAGAAATCTCCATCATCTGCCAGCAAGAGCAACTGGGCTTTTGGCAGGCGCAAAGCGGCATTGTCAGCCACATCCTTATCAGTGATGGCAGCGAGAGTATCGCCCAACAGCTAGATGCAGAGGAAGTGTACGCCAAAGGCCCCTTTGACTACCTCTTTATGTGGAGTGAACGTGGCTCTCTGCTACGCCAGCTACGCAAAAAGCTCTCCCCCATCTACATCAGTGGTTTTGCAGAAAATGCCCTCAGCAAGCAATTCCGCACGCGTCGCACCAGCGGCTTTAGTGGGCCAGTGCGTCACCGCTTCCGCGACTACCTAGCACTGCTAGAAAAAGGTCACGCTCTCGATGTCTCCCAGTGGCAGCAGTACCCACGCCTCCAGCAGGAAGGCGAAGGGCAGCTCTGGATAGCCCCCTTCTCCAGCCTCGGTTCTTGCGAAGAACAGCGCACAACAGAGCAATGGCAGGAAATAATCTCCCAATTACCCCAAGGCAAAAAATGGCGACTACTTGCCCTGCCCGCTGATAAACAGCGCGCAGAAACCCTCGCCACACAGCTAGAGCTGCCGTTAGACATCCTTTCCCACGATGAAATCAGGGAACGCAGCGGCAGCAGCAGCGTCATCCTCGCGGTGGATGGCATTATCCCGCAGCTAGCTGCCTACGCTGGGGCAAGGCTAGTCGTCCTCATGGCCAGCCGACTGTCAAAACGCTACCGCGTCCTCACCCCTCGCGCCCATATTCTCTACCAACACAGCAGCTGCCACCCTTGCTACCGCACAAATTGTGACGCAGCCCACTGCTGCATTACAGAGATTAAAGCACACGACATTGTTCACGCTATCCAAGAGCACTTAAACTGACATTGTTAGGGTTTTTTACCCTAAAACGCAAAAAAATCTCGCCAACTGCCAGTATAAACGCTAGAATAGCGATACAAAGTAATAACCGCTTTTTTATTTTATGATCGTCAAAGAACTCACCATAATCAATAAGCTTGGTATTCATGCACGCCCAGCCGCCCAGTTTGTACGCTTGGCCTCTAAATACCAATCAGACATTTCTGTAGAAAAAGATGACGAGTTTGTCGATGGCAAAAGTATCATGGGGCTCATGATGCTTGCTGTGGGTTGTGGTTGTTCTATCAAAGTCAGTATTGAAGGTCCCGATGCCGAAGAAGCCATGGCCGCCATTGAAGAATTGATTTCCAATCGCTTTGGAGAAGATTAAAGAGGGAGAGCTCTGCGGAGCTAGGAGACATGAAAGATAGTTTTGAACGCAGACTCAGAGGAATGCCTGTCTCACCAGGCATTGCCATAGGGGTCTTTCATCTTGAGACAAGGGGTGGAGGGATATCACCCCGCATCTGGCCAATCAGACCAGAGGATATCGCTAGTGAGTTGGAGCGATTTGAAAAGGCTCTTGTCCTGACAGAAAAGGAGATCCACCAACTCAAGTCCCGCGTGCTAGCAATGAGCGGCTCTACAGAAGCCGCTATTTTTGACGCGCACCTGCTGCTGCTGCGCGACAGGATGATACGAAGAGGTCTGGAGGAAGAGTTGCACCAGCGCATGCAAAATGTCGATGCGGTCTACTACGCAGTGGTGCAAAACTTTGTAGAGATGATGCGACAGCTTAATGACCCCTACCTACGCTCTCGCGTATCGGACATGGAGGACATCATGCACCGCGTTCTCAAAAACCTAGGCGGTTATGAGCTGCATAGCTCTTACGCAGAGGAAAAGCCCACAGAGCCTTACCTCTTGGCCGTTCACGATCTTTCACCCAGCGACACCGCCAATCTTGATAGACGACTGGTAAAGGGCTTTGCCACAGAGGCCGGTTCTACTGCATCCCACACCGCCATTCTGGCACGCTCTTTGGGACTGCCCGCTGTGGTCATGGTGCCCAAGCTGATTGCTGAATTACAGGAAAAGCAATTTGGCATCATTGATGGCTACCATGGTCATATCATCCTCAATCCCTCGGAGCGCACACAGGAATACTACCGTAACCTCCAAGCGAAAAAAGAAGAGGAATACCAGAGATTCAAGGAACTCAACCACCTCCCCGCGCAAACCTTGGATGGTCGCCTCCTGCGACTGGCGGCTAACGTGGAGTTTGCCCATGAATGCAGCGACCTATCAGATTCTGGGGCAGAAGGCATAGGACTTTACCGCTCAGAATTCTTCCTCCTAGAGCAGGGCGAAATGCCTGATGAGGAAAAGCAATACCAGCATTATAAGAACATCGTAGAGACCTGTGCCCCGCATGAGGTAGTCTTCCGAACACTGGATGCGGGTGGGGACAAGTTACCCTTTGAACCCATACGAGAGCCCGAGGACAATCCCTTCCTCGGCTGGCGCGGCATACGCGTCTCCCTGAGTCGTCCCGAAAGTTTTAGAGATCAATTGCGCGCCGTGTTACGCACCTCCGCCCATGGCAAGGTTGCCATCATGTTCCCCATGATATCGGGTCTTACAGAGGTTCTTGAAATCAAAGAACACCTTGAGGCTTGCCGTGAAGAACTGCGAGAGCGAGGTCAAGCCTTTGACCCCAATATGCGCGTTGGTGTGATGATAGAGGTACCCAGTGCCGCGATGATGGTAGATGTCATAGCAAAGCATGTGGACTTTTTCTCCATAGGCAGCAATGACCTCACGCAGTACACCATAGCCGTTGACCGCGTCAATTACCGTGTTGCTGATATGTTCCGCCCTGCACACCCAGGTGTGATTCGCCTCATCAACCACACAATCAAGGTAGGTGGCATACCCACAGCTATTTGCGGTGAGACTGGGTCAGACCTCACCCTGCTCCCCTTGTTGGTGGGCTTGGGCGCGCATGAAATCTCTGCTGGTGCGCATGTTCTGCCCATGATACGCTACGCTATTCGTCACCTGAACTATGAGGAATGTCAGGCTCTGGTAGAGCGCGCCTTGCAGGCGCATGATAGCATCGCGATTCGCGATATGTCCCGAGAGCTCGCCATGCGCTCTTACCCTGATTTGCTCAATAATGACTAATGAGGATGCCATAGTACACCACTGCCAACGCTGTGGCGCGTGCTGCCGCTGGGAGGGTGATGTCTGCATCACAGAGGAGGAGGTAACCCAGATTGCCGCCTACCTCAACATGAGCGAAGAATCCTTTATCAACGACCTCTGCCGCCTGAGAGGCAATAGACAGGGGCTCTCCATCATAGATGATGAGCTGGGAAACTGCATCATGCTCACCGACACGGGTTGCCGCATTCAGGCCGTAAAACCCCAACAGTGCAGCGACTTCCCCTACCGATGGAACTTCCCCGGTTGGGAGACCCGCTGTCCCGGTGCTAACAAGAAAGGCTGCCAGTCATGAGAAAACGCTCCTTCATCTATGGGAGTTGGCGTCTCCTCTGTCGCGTTGTTCACTCCCTGAGAGTGGGCTTTGCGCATGTCTTCAGCGATGTGCCGCAGCGTATTTTAACGCGCTCTGAGACGCGACATCAGCGTGCTGGGGTGGTTATTGACCTCTTCGCGACAGTGTTACGGCAGCTGGAGCATAGCGCCACACAGGGCATTGATACAGCCATAGATATTTTGCGCTACAACTTTCCCAATGTGGAGCATCAGTGGCTGATACGACGATTCAACTCTGCCTATCAGGCTCTCTACCCGCTAAAGGGGCGTTTGACCCTCGCCTCCCGCCGCCGCACCAAGGAGGAAAGACTTGCTCTGAGTCTAGAGCTCTTTTTCCTCCTACACCAGATTGATGCTAACACGGTGCATTCCGAGCTTTTTGCCAAAATCTGCACAGGTCTGGGCGTATCTCGCAAGCCAGAGCACTTTAAATCTCTGCTGAGTGATGAGGAGATGGAATTTGGGCAGAACATGGAGACCATTCTCTTCTCCCCACAGCTAGGCAGAGGGGACTTTTTGCTGGACAAGCAAGAAGAGGGTGTTATCTTCCGAGCCGTGCGCTGTGCGCATTTGCTTCTCATCATCAACTACTCCCCCAAAGCCCTCTATCTACGCGGCAGAGAGCTAGCACAGGGCGGCATCCTCCCCCTGCACCCAGGGCAGGAAATTGAGCTGCGCTCCCGCGCCATCAGCCATGAACACATACTCTTCCTTCTGCAAGCAAAGTATGCAGAAGTACGCGTAGTCAACTACCTAGAGATAGAGGACGACAGCCTCACCATGTCCCGCCACCGCACACGCCACAGCATGGCAAGGGTGCGTTTGGGGCTTTTCATGGAGATAGAGCTACTGCGTCGTGATGTGGAGATAGAAATAGACGGACGCGCCCTCTCCCACCGTGCCCCTGCGAGCACCAGTTACTACACCCCCTGCACAATTGATGGCAAAGGCCCCTACGTTCTCGCGGATCTATCACGCTACGGCAGTCAGGACAGACGCTTTTACCTCAATCCCACCTTTCAAAAGGTGATTGTGTCCAACATCGCAAACACCAACCAAGGCACTCTCATACTCACCCCCGGTTTGGCCTCGGCCTGCGTCTTTGAGGTCAGCTATTCCCGATCCACTAACACAGGGCATCTGCGTATACTAGAAGGCTGCACCGGTCTGCGAGTGGAGGGACAGTTACTACGTGGCAATGAAATAGAGCTCCACGATGGTGATATCATCAGCCTCAGTGACATTCAATCTCTGCGCTGCCGCTTTGGCATAGGGGTGCTTGATGAGGAGTCCAACAGTATCACCAAGTTGGAGGTACAGGGTCTCAGCAAGGATTTTTCGCGTTCTCGCCGCGTGCTTGACAACATAGGTTTCAGTCTAAAGCGTGGGGAAATGGCCTGCGTGCTGGGTCCCAGTGGATCGGGCAAGAGCACCCTTCTCGCCATGCTAGCTGGTCATATGGATGCTAGTTACGGCAGCATACACTACAACGGTCGTCGCTTTAGCAACACCTCCAATGAACTGCGTCGCCACATCGCCTACATCCCCCGCGAAGATATTTTGGATGAGGCAATGAGCGTGGAAGAGCATATTGTGCAGGCCTCCATCATACGCCGTCCTAGGCTCACGCGCTCTGACAGAATGCGCCGCGTGCAGGCTGTGCTCAACTTCATCGGTCTCGGTCATATCGCAGACCGTCGTGTCGGACATGAGAGACAGCGCACCATATCCGATGGAGAGCGCACGCGCCTCAACCTAGGTCTGGATCTGACAGGCACAGCAGAAATCTACCTGATTGATGAACCCATCAGTGGGCTTTCCTCTGGGGATTCAGAGCGCGTTATCAACACCCTAGAAGATATGTCAGAGAGCCGCATTGTTCTCTGCTCCCTGCATCGCCCCGCAGCATCCCTGCTGCGACGCTTTCAAAAGGTGCTGGTGCTGGATAGGAACGGTCAAATGGCCTTCTGGGGCAGCCCACGCGAGATGCTGGACTACTTTGAACAGGCAGCACGAGAAATGCAGCTCATCATCACCCCCGAAAGCATTTCTGCGGGGGGCGCAGACTATGTTTTTGAAGTCCTAGAGGCCAGCAACCAACGCTACCAGCATCACAGAAATAAGAACACGCGACTCTGGCAACAACGCTATGAATCGCATGTCTACCGCATCAACGCCTCTGAAGTACCCAAGGAAAAAACAAAACCGACAAAGGTCATCCCCTTCCGCAAGCGACGCCCCCTCGACCTCTGGCGACACTTCAAGATATGGGTGGCTCGCACCTTCTTGGGACGCATACGCAGTCGCATGGGACTCTACGCCCTCCTGCTAGAAGGACCTGTGCTTGGTCTGCTCATAGGTGGCACGTTACGCGCGGCCTCAGAGGAGGAATACAGCTTTTACAAGGCTCTGCATATCTCGGAATACCTCTTTCTCTCCCTCGTGCTCGCCATGTTCTTTGGGCTCATGGTGGCGGCATGTGAGGTACTGCGTGACCGCCCCATTCTCAAGAGAGAGAGCAACTACAAGCCCTTTACCACAGGGTACCTGCTTTCCAAAATATTCGTCCTCACTGGTCTAGCCTCGACCCAATGTGCGCTCTATCTTTTGGTGAGCAATTGGATATTGGACATCAACCTCATGTTCTTACAGCATTGGGGGATTCTGACTTTGACGGCCTTTGTGGGTATAGCCATCTCTCTGATGATATCGGCCTTTGTCCGTAGTGAGCGTGTCGCGCTCAACCTCGTACCGCTGGTGCTTGTCCCGCAAATTTTGCTAGCAGGGGCACTGGTACGCTTTGAGGAGATGAACGACTTTATCCCAGAGATCCCCGATGGCATCATCCCAGCCAACATAGAGCATCACCTCGGTCAGCTGAGACACCGTGTAGCCTACCAAGACACGGAAACCCATGACATCAAGAGCAAGGCTTTGCCTCTCATAGCAGAGTTCTGCCCCATGCGCTATGCTTTCGAGCTCATCTTCGTCGCACAAACAGAAAATAACCGCTGGGAGGATGAGCTGGAAACCATCAACAAAAAGCGAGAGTATCTCAAGCAGCATGGCACAGTGGATGAGCTGCGCTTTATCCAACGCGCAGTGCTTGCCCTCAACTCCCTCACTGATGATAACAATGAGGCACGCCGCATCCTGCGACGCGTGCGCAATGCCGCCCTCGATGATAATGTTGCCTACTTTGACTCACTGGAAAAGCAGCAGGAAGAAATGAAAGATAACCCCAAGGCGCAACCGCTGGAGTTCTTCTACACCAACAGGGAACTCACCTCCCTGCGCGAAGGCGTCAAGAGCGCGCGAAAGGATGTGCGTCAAAGAGAAACACGCGGTTATTTCCTCTCTGCACGACAGCCCAGAGCCTTCCAAGAAATGGAGCAAATCACCGATGCTGACTCCATCTCGACCATCAAGCGCAATATCTTTTACCTCCTTTTCATGGGGCTCTTTCCCCTAATCATCACTGGTTGGAAGGTGAGGCGCATCGCGAGAAAGAGCTCTTAGCCTCCTATTTCGTTATTTACAGCATGGGGCAGAAAGGATAGACTAGGGGCATGCAAGCCCCCCCGCCCTCACAGCAAATGGAAATCATGTCTCCAGCTGGCTCCTTTGAATCCTTAGCCGCAGCCCTGCGTGCAGGCGCAGATAGTGTGTACTTTGGTGTAGGAATGTTTAACATGAGGGCGCGCAGCTCTGTCAACTTTCAACCAGAAGACCTCAAGGGCGTCGCCCGCCGCTGCCACACCTACGGCGCAAAGGCCTACCTCACCTGCAATGTCATCATCTATGATGAGGAAGTGAGCGCAATGAAGGAATTGCTCCACGCTGCCGTGGAGGCAGACATCGATGCCGTCATTGCTGCGGATATGGCAGTTATCGCCTACGCACACAGCATTGGGCTAGAGGTTCACATCTCCGTCCAAGCCAATGTTTGCAACATTGAGACAGTGCGCCTCATGGCGCAGTATGCTGACGTGATGGTTTTGGCAAGAGAGCTCAAACTCAGCCAGATCCGCTACATCATCGAGGAGATTAAGCGTCAGGACATACGTGGACCACGCGGGGAACTGGTGCGCATAGAGGTTTTTGCCCACGGGGCACTGTGCATAGGCATATCTGGCAAGTGCGGCATGAGCCTTGCCGCCTACAACACCAGCGCCAATCGCGGGCAGTGCTACCAGCTCTGCCGCCGCAAGTATCAGGTCGTGGACAAGAACAGCGGCTTTGAGATGGAAATAGACAATGAGTACATCATGTCGCCCAAGGACATCTGCACCATTCGCGTCATTGATCAATTGGTGGAGGCGGGCGTCTCCGTGTTCAAACTAGAAGGGCGCGGTCGCTCCGAAGCCTACGTCTCTACCGTCACACGCGTTTACAAAGAAGCCGTCAACTGCTGCGCTGCTGGACAATGGTCACCGGATAAGGTGCCCCTCTGGGAAGAGGACTTGCAGCGCGTCTTCAACCGCCAGTTCTGGCAAGGCGGTTACTACCTCGGAGAGGACTGGGATGTATGGAGCGGATGTTCCAACAGCCTTGCCATGGAGCAACGCGCCCACCTAGGACGTGTCGCACGTTGGTATCAAAAGGCAGGCATAGCGCAGGTGCGCCTAGAGGCCTCTGCGGTCTCCCTAGGAGATACCATAGAAATCACTGGCCCTACCACGGGCATCGTGCGCCTCAATGTATCCTCCCTCCGCTATGATGATGCGGAAGGCAACACCCTAGACGCCACCAGTGCGCCCAAGGGGCACATGTGCTTCTTCCCCGTTGACACCAAGGTACGCCATGGTGACAAGGTCTACCTTGTCTCACGCCGCAAACTCAGTTAAAATCACCTTCATAGCATGCAATCTACACTCTTCAGCCGAGAAAAAATAGACACACGCCTGCGCGAAATGGCCGCAGATATTATCGCCACATGGGGAGAGGAGCAAGATGTCATCGCGCTAGCCCTACTCAATGGCGCACTCTTTTTTGCAGCTGACCTTCTGCGCTATTTGCCTAGCAATTATTTACTGGCCTCCATCCATGCATCCAGCTACGGAATGGCACAGCAATCATCTGGTAATGTAACACTGATGAGCAGCCTACCACAGGTAGAAGGAAAGCGTGTCCTCATTCTCGATGATGTACTGGACACGGGATTGACGCTCACAGAGCTGCGCCGCATTCTCTACGATAGGGGTGCAGCAGAGGTCAAGTGTGCGGTTGCCGTGGACAAAAAAATCTGCCGCGTGCATCCCATAGAGGCGGACTTTGTGGGCTTTGAGGCGGGGCCAGACTTCCTCATAGGCTACGGCATGGACGACGCGGATCGCTACCGCAACCTCGATGCTATCGCCATCATCAAAGAGTGACCAAGGGACAGCGACCCTGAAATATATCTAGCCGCCTCCTACCAACGCGTGCTATTGTTGGCGCATGGGATTTACCACCGCCTCAGCAATAGCATCCATTGGCACGACTGCCCTGAGTACCTACATGAACTACAGTGCGCAGCGTGAGAGTAGCAAGCAGCTCAAAGCCCTTGCAGACCTAACAGAGCAAGAAGGAGCAGCACAATCCGATGCCATGATAGACATCGCGATGAAAAACGCCAGCCGCGCCACACGCAATGCGCAGACGCAGCTAGCCAGCGCGCAGCTAGATGCCGCGCGATCCAATCTAGTCCTCACCGGCAGCATGGAGGTCAGGCAGCAAGACCTCGCCACGCGACTCATGGATGAAATCAAGAACGAAAGCACAGCTGCGCTCAACAATGCCAACAGCTACAGGGCACAAAGCCAACTTGATGCCCAACAGATGCGACAGGAAGGCAGTCAGATGAGATATTCTGCCGACACCGCCTTGGTGACAGGTTTTGCTAATGTACTCAAGCCCTTTTCATAGGAAAATCTCTACCCTTTATTCAATGAAAAGCAGCTGCTGGGTGTCAGAGACTTTATGAACAAAATGTCATTATACGCCCTTTCCTGCCTCGTGCTACTCAGCAGCTGCCAAACACGCCCCGTGGATGTCATCATCGCGGAAATAGATGAGGCTTCACATGAGAACCAAGCACCCAGCGTAAAACGGGATAGCCCCTACCCCGATGCAAACTCCCCTTATAATATCATCAAGAGTAGCCAAGGAGAGGATCTTTTCCTAGGTGCGGCTGCCAGCGAGGTACAAATGGTACAAATCAGCCCCGACGGCATGGGTTTCACCAGTATACCCACAACAGAAGCACTTAACAGCAAATATAATTACATACTATTTACCCCTCAATACATCTACGAGATCTACAAGGACAATCCAAAACACCAAAAAATCAAGCGAAACTACACTTCCCCAGCCAGAGAGTTTGTGCAACTCCGCGACATCCGAGATACATTCGGAAAACCTCAATTATAACGCCACCTGTAATCACCTTATTATCAAAACAAATGCAAAAAAAGTGAATTTTTTTGCATTTTTTGCAAAAAAAAGCTTGCAAGCGAATCCGATTTTCATTATAATCCCCCTGCACCCCTCCACAAGAGGGCGCGATACTGAAAGGAGTGGTAGCTCAGTTTGGTTAGAGCACCAGCCTGTCACGCTGGGGGTCGCGGGTTCGAGCCCCGTCCGCTTCGTATCGTTAAGAAAAGGTCACCTAATGGTGACCTTTTTTTATTGTACAAAATTTTTACTACCATCGCAGTCATCCTTGATGTAATATAGAGCCACGCAGATCGCCTTGCATACTTTCCCCCCCTCACTATTCCCATGTCCTCGCAATTTTCATCAAAAGACAACAAAGCACGCTTAGCCATCACCATCCCGTGCTACAATGAAGAAGAAGCCTTAGATGAAGCCATCTCTCAGTTATTAGCAAAACTGGAAGAATGTGTCGAATTGCAACTCATCTCCGCTGAGAGCTTTCTCCTGTTCGTCGATGATGGCTCTCAGGATAAAACATGGGAGATGTTGACAGCAGCGCATCAACGCGATCCTCAAAGAATCAAAGTAGCACAACTAGCCGCAAATAGAGGCAAAGACTTTGCGCTTTGGGCTGCCTTAATGGAAGCAAAGGACATGTGCGATATAGCCATTGCTATGGATGCAGATCTGCAGTTCGATATTCATGCTGTTAACCGATTCATCGAAAAATACAACGAAGGCTACGAAATCGTTTATGGTATCAAGGAAAATCGCGGTAAACAAAGCATAATGCGCGATTGCACAGCCTTATTCTTTTATTGGGCTATGCAAAAACTAGGCACAGCTATAGAACGAAATCAAGCAGACTATTGCCTAATGACCAGTCAAGCCCTCGAAGCTCTATCTGATTACAATGAAGCACACCTTTTCTTCCGTGGGTTATTGAAAACGATAGGATTCAAAACCTGCTCATTGCAGTTCACTGTTTTGGATAGGGCACAGGGAGAAAGCAAGTTCTCTCTATTCTCCCTCCTAAACCTCAGCCTCGACGCCATCACATCTTTCTCAGTCAGACCATTGAGACTCATTGGAGCACTAGGTTTTTTCATTTTCATCATCAGCATATTCATGATTATATGGGTTTTCATCGACTTTTTCCTAGGAAAAACCGTCACTGGTTGGGCGACACTCAATGTCTCCATCTGGCTCATTGGTGGACTATCTATGATGAGTATGGCTGTTCTGGGCGAATACATTGGAAAAGGCTACATGGAATCTAAAAAACGTCCTCGCTATTTTATCAAAAACAGAAAGTACTAAGACTTTACCATCCAATCAGTATACTCAAAACAGCCTCATCAAATAAAAATCTACTCTGACCTGTTGAACTCTTCTTTGCCTCACTTCTACGGGCAGGCAACAGATACCTATGGAGTGGGAGACTGATGAGGAACAACATTGTACCACCATATTCTAGGGCTTGGATCCAATATTTGCTCTAGGTCTCTATGGGGAGTTCTCTCGCAATTCGCAAGGAGGGCGCGCGGATGGTTTTTCGTCAGATTTTTGCGCATTCGTACCAGAGCATATTATCATATGTAATAAGCGAAGGTGCAAAAAGATACGAAAAGACT
>CAYJON010000009.1:0-34092 GCA_964371795.1 uncultured Akkermansia sp.
TTAATTATACGCTTGTATCAATGAACTGGTGTCAGGTCAATGCTATTAACTTAAGCAAAAGTAATCACTCAATTGATTGATAATAGGAGTTATCTCCTCGCCCACAGCTTATGAGTTGTGGGCGTATCTCTTCTGCTATGGCGGCTCGTCTTATTTTGCGCGATCGCCTTACTTTATTTTTCAGGAACTACGTGCAAATGCTCCTTCAAAACGCCTCATAAGAAGCATTTCTCAAAATATCCTTATTATCAATATTTTCCACTCAGGTAACAGCCATAGCACAAAAGTACTTTTTCCATAGACTTTTACTCAAAATTACCAAAAATTCACATTTAACTAACTAACATTAATCTATTTACAAGCTCAATCTCCACCGAGCACCCTATTTTGGAAGAGCCTCTTAGTAGAACAACTAAGAGGCTCTTTTCAGTACGCCAGACATGGCGTACCGAAAGAGGCGAGAAACTTTCGTCTCTCGCCTCTTGTTAAAAATTACTTGGTTCTATTACTTACCCTTCTTGCAGCCGGAGCATCCCCAGTTCTTGCGGATTTCGGCGAAGAAGTCATTGCCCTTGTCATCCACGAGGATGAAGGCTGGGAAGTCCTCTACGGTTATCTTCCAGATGGCTTCCATGCCCAGTTCTGGGTACTCGATGCACTCCACGCTGGTGATGCAGTTCTTGGCTAGGTCAGCGGCTACACCGCCAATAGAGCCGAGGTAGAAGCCACCGTACTTCTGGCAGGCATCTGTGACGCACTGCGCGCGGTTGCCCTTGGCAATCATAAGGAGACTGCCACCCATGCTTTGGAAGAGGTCAACATAGGAGTCCATGCGTCCTGCTGTTGTAGGTCCAAAAGAGCCCGAGGCATAGCCTTCTGGGGTCTTGGCAGGTCCTGCGTAGTAGATGGGGTGATTCTTGATGTAGTCGGGCAAGTCCTTGCCAGAGTCAATCAGCTCCTTGAGCTTGGCATGCGCGATGTCGCGACCCACGATGATGGTGCCGTTGAGGGAGAGTCGTGTCTTGACAGGGTACTTGGTGAGTTCTGCAAGGATGTCGCTCATAGGGCGGTCGAGGTCAATGCTGACGGATTCGCTCTTCACGGTGCGCCATTCTTCGGGGATGAAGCGACCGGGGTCAAACTCCAGCTGCTCCAAGTAGATGCCATCGGGGCGGATTTTGCCCTTGATGTTGCGGTCAGCGGAGCAGGAAACCCCCATGCCTACGGGGCAAGATGCGCCATGGCGAGGCAGACGGATGATGCGCAGGTCAAGCGCGAACCACTTGCCGCCAAACTGTGCGCCGAGACCCAGCTTGTTGGCTTCCTTGAGGACTTCTTCTTCCAGCTCTACGTCACGGAAGGCTTGACCATGGACATTGCCCGAGGTGGGCAGATTGTCGTAGTACTTGGCGGAGGCGAGCTTCACTGCCTTGAGGCAGGATTCTGCACTAGTGCCGCCTATCACAAAGGCGATGTGATAAGGAGGGCAAGCGGCTGTGCCCAGTGTGCTCATCTTTTCCACCATGAACTTCTTGAGGGAAGCAGGGTTGAGCAGTGCCTTGGTCTCTTGGTACAAATAGGTTTTGTTGGCAGAGCCACCGCCCTTGGACATGAATAGGAAATCATAGTCTGTGCCGTGGTCTGTGGCGTAAAGGTCAATCTGTGCTGGTAGGTTGGTGCCGCTGTTGGTTTCCTTGTACATGTCGAGGGCGACAGTCTGGGAGTAGCGGAGGTTTTCCTTGGTGTAGCAGTCGTACGCGCCTTGGGAGATGGCTTCTTCGTCGTTGCAGTTGGTCCAGACTTGCTGTCCTTTTTTACCCATGCAGATGGCGGTGCCTGTGTCTTGGCAGAGGGGAAGTATGCCCAATGCAGAGACTTCTGCGTTGCGCAACAGGGTGAGCGCAACGCTCTTGTCGTTGTCGGATGCCTCTGGGTCATCAAGTATGGCTGCCACTTGCTCCAGATGCGCGGGGCGCAGGAAGAAGGCAATGTCGTGCCATGCTGTCTCTGCAAGGAGACGCAGGCCTTCGCGGTCGACTTTGAGGACGGGCTTGCCTTCAAATTCTCCCATGCTCACGTAGTCGGAGCTGATCTTGCGATACTGAGTTTGGTCACCCTTGATAGGAAAGGGCTCTTGGTAAAAAAACGGTGGGGTTGACATAACGCTGTCACTATATCATGAGGACAGCTACTAATTCCAGCCTTTTGTTCTACCTGTAATGAAAAAACTCTACTTGTTTTCTCGCCATGCGATGCATTCCATCTCGATGAGCCAAGTGGGGCGGCAGACTGGTGCGTAGGTGATGACTTTAGGTATCTCTGGGAAACGCTGGTCAAAAATCTGCTTGGCGTAGGCATAGTCGCCAATATCGCGTAAGTAGAGAATAATCTGCGCGATGCTTTCCAGCGTCATATCCGCCTCGGCTAGCAGGGCTTCCACATTTTCTATCATGCGGTCGCATTGCTTCACAATATCACCGACGTGGACGACATCCCCCTTGTTATCTATGCTGGCTGTGCCAGAGATGAAGGCATGGCTGCGGTCGCTGTAGTGGACAGCTGTTCCGCGCTCAAATCGCACTCCATATTCATGCGTGGGGTTGAGGTGCTGGGGCGCATAGAGAAACTGTATCTGCGACCAGTCTACACCGAGTACGGAGTAGGCATCCAGCTGCATGAGGGAGTGATGATCTTCGCTGCGTCCCTGTATACCAGTGCTGCTGATAAAGTGCTCTCCCACGATGAGTCCTTCTTCGTCAAAGTGTTCGTTGCGACCAACAACAACACCTGCGTAGTTGCAGTCCACATTTTGCACAAAGAGCCATGTGCGTATCGCGTTGTCAAAGAGCGTACCGCCTGCTGCCTTGAGCTTTGCTGTGTACTGCTCAAATAGCTTGTAGCTCTGCTCCCTGCTGTCGCCTGTTGTGAGGCGGGCACTGCCCATCCAGTGATGGGTGTAGTCGCCTTGGCGGCAGAGCAGAGCGCCATCGGCATCATATTCTCTCTCCACGCCGCTCATCATGTAGAGCCAGAGGGATATTTTTGTCCCGTCAAGCAGGGGTTGTTCTATGCAGGAGACAGCCCCCATGTCAGCGGGGAGTTCCTCGCGTAGGACGCTTTCTTGGTTAGCTGCATCGCTGAGGAAAAATCGTGCAAAGACAGGCTGTGCCTCGGGATTTTGCTCGCAAAAGTGAGCCCTTGCCGCAAGTACGGCACGCAACTGTGTTATAAAGCAGGGGCTCGCCTCTGCAAAGTGGATTTGCAGCATCCATTCTTGCACCTCGCTGCCCTGAGGCGCGAAGTGACTGCATTCAACACGGCATGACTGATGATAGTGGGTAGTTGTATTCATCTTATTCTGTATTTGATTTATTGTTTTTCTTGTTCTTCTGATTTTTTCTGTTCTTTTTGACTGTTGAATCGACCTTGGCTGGTGAGCGCACGACGAAGAGGGGCGAAATCACCGTTTCTGTTGTGGCTATTTGGTTACGCTTTCCTGCGACCTTGCCCTTGATGGCCTTTGCGCCAACGACAGCAGAGACATGTAGCGTCACACGCTGATTGGCGCGATTCCACTTGTCACAGCTTAGCTTTATCATGACTTTATCATCATCAGGGCCAGCTTTTTCGTTGCTGCTCTTCACCCATTTGGGCCCTTTGATACTCAGCTCTATTTCATCGGTGAAGCCCTTCTTGCGTATGATGCGCACAGGGACAGATATAGTGTCCTTGCCTTTGAGCTGTAGAGTCTCTTCGCCCTCTTCTGGTATGTCCAGCTCAATACGGAAGGAAGCAGCTGGAGTCGTATCGACGCGGAATTCACCTATGGGCAGCAGGTGGGTGATAAAGAAGGCCTGCATCATGGGCTCTGCTGGTTGTGCAATACGCACAACCTCATCTCCGTTGGAGAGTGTGGCCTTGCCCTGTAGGGAAAACTTCACTGGCCCTGAAGGTGCGCCCGGAGGAGCGGTGATGCTCATTTTGAGCGACTTGGTAGCCTTTCCTATAGTATTGATCTCGCTGAGCACGTAGCCCTTGGGTAAATCTTTAGCAGAAAGTGTGATTGGTCGCTTAAAGCCATTCATACGCACAGGGAAGACGGTAAAGTGCACCGTGCCGCCACTGGGGATGGAGATAGCAGAGGGGGTGATATTAAGCGAAAAATCCTCGGCACTATCATAGTAGCGTAGGCGGTAGCAGAAGTCCTCGCCAAACTTGTTCTGAGCATCAGTGATACGCAAGAAGTATGTGCCAGAGTCCTGCACCTTGTGGATGAGCTGCGCATCGGCATGGTGGGTGATAAGTCCCTCTCTCTCATCCTCGAAGTCATCGGATTTTGCAATTTCCTTGCCGCGAGAATCATAGAGGCGCAGCTCTGCATCAAGGGGAGAGCCTAAGCGACGTGCGAGGAGGTCGAACTTCAAATTCTCGCCCTCTTCTAGGTTGAGGCGAATCCAGTCCTCATCGTAGTCATGGGTGATGCGCTCATTATAAACCTGACCGCGCTTCAAGCTAACAGCCTTCGCGCGGGTGTCTCCTGCGTCTTCAAAGTGGACTATTTCTTCATCATCGGAGATTTCTATATCAATCTCATTGGTACTCAGCCCGTCTACCCCCTTGAGGGATATACTGCGTCGGCCTACTGTTTTGGGGGCGGTGACATTGCGCTTCTTCTGCTTGAGATTGACACCCATCAGGTAGAGAGAGAATGGCTCTCCTGCCTTGGCGCCCAGAGGAAAGTGTGCAGCAACATGGGGTATCTCGCCCAATGAGATGCGGTACACAAAGTCCTCGCGCCCACGGAAGATGCAGTCTTTGATTTCCAGATAATAATAGCCATCTTCTTCTACATTGTAGACGATGGTTGGGTCGGGCTTGAGCTTGTAATCATCGCTGAAGGCAACCTCCCTCCCCTTGGCATCATACATGGCAAGAACAGGCTGAAACCACCCTGGCACAGCATCAGCGAGGAAGGGCACTAGCTGCTGCGCCTTGACAGCAGCAACGATGCTTTGACCTTTTTTAGCAGAAAATCGGTACCAGTCGCGTCCCCCGCGCTCCACCTGACCACTGACGACAGTGGGCAGAGTCACAATAGGCGTTGCCTCTGCCAAGCTGCCATTGGGTTCTTTTTCAACACTGTTAGGGAACTGGGAGACCTCAAAGAAAAGGCGGTTGGATATCGTGCCACGAGCACCCACTACCTTGATGTCACGCAAGCCGAGCTCTGCGCCTTTTTCTATGGTAAAGCGCACACGCAAGCGGTCAGCTATCTGGATATTATCCTCATCGGTGATGATTTTTTTCTTCCCCTTGTTGGCTTTCTTTCCCTTTTTGCCCTTTTTACCACCCTCTACAACAGGTGGCGGAAGAGGGGGCAAAATCTCTGCCTTGATGCCATTGCCGCTTACCAGCACATTCTTTGCATCAGAGATTTTTTGCCCGCCAAACTCAACAACAACACTGCTTCCCTGTGCGCCACCTGTGGGGTAGATGTAGCCTATATAGGTTTTTTGCCCCTGTGCATGCAGCAGAGGCAAGGCAAAAAAGCAGAGTAAAAGAGCCAGGTAGCGCAGTGAACTCATGCCCTATCTCCTTTATTTTTAAATATGTCCTCCTTGTAGAGTTCTCGGAGCAAACCAGCACTCTGCTTTTCCTGTCCCAGAGAGGGGAGGATAGCCAGAGAACCATGAAGGGGGTGGGGAAGCTTTTGGTAGGGGTCAATGCCCATGAGCTCGTAAACCGTGCCGATGAGATCAGCAGGGTAAACAGGACGCTTTGTCACCACCTCGCTACGGGCATCCGTCTCACCAATGACCTCTCCGCCCTTCAAGCCGCCACCTGCTACGAGGTAGCTGAAGGCCGCGCCAAAGTGATTGCGTCCACCGTTCCATGGGGGTGACCAGAGAATCTGCGGCGTGCGTCCAAACTCTCCACCACAGATAACAAGTGTATCATCCAGCAAGCCCTTCTCATCAAGATCAGAAATGAGGGCAGCAAGTCCCTGATCCAGCGTACCAAGACGCTGATTCATGCGCTTGAAGTGCTCCTTGTGCGTATCCCAGCCGTGGTAAGTAACACCAATGACAGGCACGCCATATTCGGCTAAACGTCGTGCGGCAAGGCAGGATTGACCAAAGTCATTCATGCCGTAGCGTTCTCGCATCTCATCGTCTTCTTGGGAGAGGTCAAATACCTTGCGGCTCTCGCCCAGCAACATTTCAAAGTTTTCTTTCTGCAAGGCGGCAAGCTTCTTCACCTCCTCATTCTGCTCCACAGATTGAAGGCTAGAGATGCTATTGAGCAGCTCTTGCTTTTCGCGCAGCTGCTTGTCATTGACCATCTTGTTGATGATACCCTCTACCTCAAAGAAATTAGAGTCGGGCTTCCCGCTTGTATTGAGGGGCTTGTAAACAGAGCCTAAAAAACCTCCCTCATTAAAGCGCGTAGCAGGACGCACAAAGTTAATATAGGGAGGCAATGCCTTGTGGTACTCTGTGGGATTGAGATAGGAAATCATCGCCCCAAAGGAAGGATAAACCACCTTCCCTCTGGTCATGTCCCCTGTGTACATGAGGTACTGCCCCACCTCATGCGCATTGGAGAAGTGGGTCATGCTGCGGATGACACTGTACTTGTCCGCTATGGTCGCCAGTTGCTTTAGATTCTCGTTGATGAGGAGTTTTGGGCAATTTGTCTTGATGGGCTTTTTATAAGTACCGTAGATATCGCGCCCCGCATCAGGCTTGGGGTCAAAGGTATCTGTGTGTGAGGGACCACCTGCTAAGAAGACAAAGATAACGCTCTTTGCCTTCTTTTTAAGGGGGATAAACTTGTCCTTTGTCGCCGCTGCCGCCGTAGGCAAAAGCGGGAAAATATAGGAAGCCGCGGCTGCCCCAAGAACGAGGCGTAGAAATTCTTGGCGTTTCATAATCTTTGATAGAGTTAATGGTTAAAGAGGAATTCGGGGCTGTTAAGTAGTGCCCAGATGATGAGTTGCGCCTGCTTGTGGCGGGTGGCTTTGTTTTCGAGATGGGGCAAGAGGATTTTCTCCTCCTGCTCCGTGGGATAGCGGCTGAGCATCATCAGGTAGATGCGTTTGAGCAGCTCTGGTGCATCGGCAGCCTCTGCGCAGAGCGTCTTGATTTTCTCACTACGCGCGAGCTTTTCTAGCACGCCAGCGGAATTGAGGAGATAGAGAACCTGCTTTGCATTGAGGTCATTGCTGCGGTCGCTTTCCAATGACACATCGCGAGAAGGACGGCCAAAGAGCTCTAACTGCGGCGTGCCTACAGAGCCATCTTCTAGCTGCACGGCGCGAATATCATTGGGGTAGTAGGAGTAGGGTTCAGGCACCTTGCTGGTGTAGACATCGAGAATACCTGTCATGTCACCTAGCGCATCTACCAGCTGCTCCGAGGTGATGCGGATGGTGGGGTAGACGGCAAAGTGCTTGATGGCTTCCGCCTGCTCCTCTGGCTCTCCACCGTAGAGGGAGCTGCGTTCAAAGGCATCGGAGAGCAGGATACTCTTCATCAGCTTTTGAATATCGTAACCCGAGGCGATGAAGTCCTTTTCCAGAGCATCAAGCAAGGCCTTATTGCTGGGGAGGTTTTTCGGATTGAGGTCATCGACGGGGTGGATGATACCGCGTCCCATCATCCAGAACCAAACGCGGTTGACCATGCAACGAGCAAAGGCATGATTGACGCGCTTTCCTCTTTCTCCGACAAGCCAGCGTGCGAGAGAACGCCTTGCATCGCGCCTGTCCTCCAACTTGATGGCCTGCCCATCGGGCATCTCTATAGAGCTTTTCTCCAAGGGGGCATCAAGGTCTAGGTAGACAATTTCCTCTTTCCACTCCTTGGTTGCCTTGTAGCGCAGTTGGCTAAAGAAGGGCGCGAAGCTCTCTGGTGCTTTGCGGATACCGAGGAAGAGCAAAGCAACATTATCCGCAATGAGGGCGGGCTCACGCTTTTGGAAAGCACGATAGAAGTTCACCGCAGGATCACGGTAGTTGCTGCCCGTGCTGGTTAGCAGCTCATAAATCATCTCATCATAGGGTCTATTGGCGCGCACCTGCTCCCGCACCCAACGCGTGTAAGCCTGCACCCCATTAGGCCAAATATTGCTAGGGAACTCTGCCTTGATGCGCAGCAGGTCACCCCATTTGAGCACCTGAAAATCAACAAAGGCCTCACCCGCCATCAGACGGTCAATCAGCTTGGCGCGCTTGTCCTCCGACTTATCAGCCAAGAAGGCGTCTGCCTCCTGCCAGCTGGGCAGACGACCTGTTAAAATCAGAGAGGCTCTGCGCTGGAAGCTTGCATCATCACAGGCGGGGCTTGCCTCCAAATTCTGCGTAGCGAGCGTGCTGGCTATATGCTTGTCAATATCACTGCTAGCAGAACAAAGTCCACAAAGCAGCACAGAGCAAGAAAAACAAAAACTGGAAAGAAAATGTAAGCTCATTTAAATTAAGAACGATTTATCTAAACATAATCTACGCGACATTGCAACACAGAAAAACTCCTCGCCGAGGCGAGGAGTCTCTGAAACAAAAAACAACAATGAAAAAAAATTTAGGAAACCGTAGGCTTCTTCTGACGGCGAACCGCACCGAAGCGCTTTTGGAATTTGTCGATACGACCTTCGGTATCGACGAACTGGTTCTTACCTGTGAAGAAGGGGTGGGAATCAGAGGTGATACCACAGGAGATAACGTAATGTTCTACGCCATCAATTTCTTCTGTCTTCTTGGATGTTGCGCAAGAACGGGTGATAAAACGACGACCAGTTGTGATGTCGAGGAATACTACGGGATGATACTTGGGGTGAAAATCAGCTTTCATGATAAGATAAACCTGCGTTTCCGTCGCAGGGGTGGCAGAGTTTAGCGTGAACAATTTATTATGTCAATCTTTTTTTCTAAAATTTTCATTTTTTATCTTGCTATGGTGATTTGATTTGAGATAATGGCGACTTATGACAAATAGACACCTTCTTTTCCCCCTGATTGCCGCAGCAGCTATGATTGGCCCTGTCGCAGGCGAAACAGCATGGGAAACAAACATGCCCCAAGCCATTAAAAGAGCCCAGCAGGAAAACAAATTCGTTCTTGTCCTCTTTACTGGCTCTGATTGGTGTGGCCCCTGTATTGAATTGAAGCAGAACATCCTCAGCAAAGAAGAATTCAAAAACTATGCCAAGGACAAGTACGTCCTCTTGGAGCTGGACTACCCTCAACGCAGCACACAAAGCGAAGAAGTCAAGCAGGACAATCTCGCCATCAAGGAAAAGTACAATATAGCGGGCTTTCCCACCATTTTTGTATTGGACACACAGGGTGTTGTCCTCTCCTCCCTTGTCGGCAATCGCGCCTCCTTTGCTGATGTAGAAAAAGCCCTAGCCCCCGCTTTGGATGAGGAAAGCCCCATGAGAAAGGCCAGCGCAGCCGCCCTAATGGCAACAGAGGGTCAACGTGCTGAGGCACTGCAAGCTATCTATGATGCCTCCCCACGCAGAATAAAGCCCCATAACCGCTTCCTCCTAGAAGAGGTGAAGGACTCCGCGCCCGCCACCCCACAGGCACAGAGCGAAGCAGAAGCCGCAGAAAGCCTCAAACGCATCCAGACAGAGCTTTCTGCCATGGACATGGATTACGACAAGGCAATGAAACTGGTTGAAACAGAGTTAGCGAAACCCAACTTGCACCTCAACCTTAAAAAAGAGCTCATGCACATCAAATCCAATCTCCTCTTCCTCACCTTGGAGACAGCAGAGGATGTGCAGGTGCTGCAAAACTTCCTTACCGAAGAACTATCCAAGGTAGATCCCGACACGGAGAGCGTGATGAATCGCAGGATACGCAACATGGTCAACCTGCTCCAATCCTCCCCAGAAAGCGTCATCGAACAGGCGAAACAATACCGCGAAGTCATCAAGAACAGCGCACAACCTCAAACACAACCCCAATAAATACCCTAAATGACAAATCATATCACTCCCCTCGCCCTCACCCTCACCACCCTCACCACACTTTGCGCTCCTGCATTCAGTGCCGTGGAGTGGCAGAGCAGCGTCCCCGCCGCCTTGGAACAGGCAGCCGCCGAGAACAAAAAAGTTCTAGTCGTCTTCACTGGCTCTGACTGGTGTGGTCCCTGCATCGCCCTCAAAAACAACGTGCTCTCTACCCAAGCCTTTGCTGACTACGCCAAGGACAAGTACGTCCTCGTCGAGCTAGACTTCCCACGCAAGAAGCAACAGGAAGCCGCCCTCAAGGCCGCCAATGAACAGACTGCACAAAAATACGACGTAGGCGCATTCCCCACCCTCTTGGTGCTCAACCCACAAGGTGTAGCTGTCGCAGGCATGATAGGAGGAAAGCCCGATGTAGAACAACTGGCAGCCGCCCTCAAAGAAGAGCTCAGCCCCGCCTTTGTCGATGCCCTACAACTCTCTCAAAGTGCAACAGGAGTAGAAAAGGCCAAAGCCCTCAAAGCCCTCTATGATGCATCCCCCGAAAAGATGAAGAAGCATAATGCATTTCTTCTCAAGGAGGTGATGGCATTGGACACCGAAGATAGCCTTGGCCTCAAAGAGAGCACAAGCAGCGCTCAAACAGAAGAAGCATATCTCCAAGCCGAACAAGAGCGACTTCGCCAACTCTTTGGCGCAACTGGCAAGGACTTCAAGGCGGGACTCGCTATCCTCAACAAGGAGCTGGAAAAGGAAGACATACACCCCCAGATGGAACTTAGTCTCCTCATCCTCAAGAGAGAGCTTCTCTTCCTTACCGCAGAAACACCAGAAGACGTACTGGCCATACAAAGCTACATGAAAGACACCTTGGCAAAGAAAATCCCCGCGCAGGCAACGCAAATCATAGAATTTGCCGACACCCTACCAGCGCAAACAGAAACCATCCTCCAACGCTCCAAAGAGCAGCGCGAAGAGGCGATGAAAGCAAACTAATAACACATACTCTATAGAGTAAGCGCCCTCCCCAACTCAAAAAGTTGGGGAGGGTTATTTTTGCCTATTTGTAGAAAAACTGGCAAGATTGCAAAAAAATTTAAGGGCGGACGATTCCCATCGCCCGCCCTACTGTCTCACCAGAGACAGAGTTACTCAGAATACAAAAACTGATACCTCTTAGAATGTGATGACTGCTTGAACACCGATGAATGTGGTGTCTTCAGCTTGCTTGTCACCAGCAGGTTCCATTACGTACTGGAAGTGAGGAACGATACCGAAGTAGTCGTTGATTTGGAAGTTGTAGAATACTTCTACGACTTGCTCTTTACCATCAGCACCAGCACCTGTGTCGTAAATACCGTAGGCTATGCCGAGGTAGTCATTTTCACGAGAGGAGAATGGGTTGATGTGAGTACCGCAGCTGAATTCGAATGTACCGCTCATTTCGTCATTGGCTGCAACGCCAGTGCGCACGAATGTGGCAACATTATCCCATGCTTGGTATTCGATGCTGGCTACGAGACCGTAGTTGTCTTCGCCGCCTGGTGCATCATTAGGAGCTGCATCGTAGGTGTAGAAGGGATTGACACGCAGTGTCAAATCCTCGGTGAGTGATTGACCGTATTCACCAACAATTGCAAGACCACGTCCGCTGCGGAATGGGTTGTAACCCATGGAGGAGCTGGTGCGTGCTGCTGCAACCATGAACCATTGTTCATCGCTGGGAGCGTACTGGATGATACCACCCATGTTGCTGTCTACGAGAGGAAGCAAGGTGGAGTTGATGAAGCCAGTGTTGGTGAAGCTAGAGAAAGAGCAGTTAGCGATACCTACTGCGTCAAAGTGGTTGGTGAGGTTCACAAGACCCAAGAATACACCGAGGCGACCCTTGTTGTAGAACTGCATGAAAATCAATTCAGGCATACCAAAGTTGTTACCACCGAAGTAGTCAGCGTGGTTAGCTGTGTAGCCACCTGCTGCTTCTGCAAAGGCTACCTCTGCGTGACGTGTGGTGGAGTCAAAGCCCCAGCTACCGGAAAGTTCTGCGCGAATCCATGTACCACCATCGGGGCTATCGATAAGACGCTGTGTAGCTTGTACGTGGATAAGACCAACATGATTGTCTCGTTCTTTACCGTACAGACCATCATTTACGCCCCAGTATCCGTAGGCCAAATGACCTGCCCACTGGAGACCCAATTTTTCGTCAGCTGCAGTCTTGAGGGCATATGTGCCTTCTTCAGGAGCAAAGCAGTTCCAATCGCTCAAACGAGGAGTAACTGGATTTTCGGCTGGCGTTGTAGTAGTAGCGACCTCTGCCTTGGCTACGCCTAGTGCGAGGAGACTTGTTGCTAGTAGTGTTGCTATTTTCATGTGTGTTATTGGTTGAACTTTCTCAATGTTTGAAAAGTTAGTTTTTCCTTAACTTTGTAAGGTCAGACTAACATCAAGCATAAAGTGTGTCAACAAAATTAAATAAAAAAATGAAAAAAATGAAAAATTTAATTCAATTTAGGCGCAGAAACGCGATTTCCTTCTATTGCACTACGACGCGAAAGCATGATACCATCAGCAATATCAGACACTTTAGCCTCAAGAAGAAGGGAAAGATGACTCTCCGCGCGGAAATCGGCTGGAGCAATAAAATCCACTCGATTCTTTGCCGATTTGAGTGCATAACACTTGCGGAAACTACGGCGAGAACTATCCTGCGGGTTATACACTGCAAGACTAGAACCGCCCAACTGACGCATCACCGTAAAGCAAGGAACATCCGTTGGTCCATCGCCAATATAAATCATGTGCGGAAAGGGAATAGGGCGCAAGTGGTTGTCTAGGTGGTCATTGACATCTTCATGATGCTCCAACATCCCCTTGTTGATACGGAAAAGGAACTGAGTCTTAGTGGTATGAGAAATCACGCGCTTCGGGAAGTTGATGCATCCGTTCTCCTCGCTAAACTCGCAGGCAAAGACCTCTCTCATATAGGGGCGGATGATAGAGCCATCTATGATGGGCTTGATACCGCTAGAGATGATGTAGTACTCTATCTTGATACCCGCCGCGCGGTGTAGGTCTGAAAGAGCACGCTGTGAGAATTGCTCAAAAAACTCCACCACACCGGGGAAGAAGACCAGCTTCTCTCCCAACTTTTCAAGAGTGCTGTTGCTCACCTGATCCATGCGCAGGGTGTCGAGCAGTACCTTGAGGTAGCATAACTCCCCATCCCAGCCCTCTGCGGCGGCGAGGTCATTGCACTTTTTCCAAAAGCTTTCCGCATCCACCCCAAACTCTGGAAAGATGCTATCTTCCTGCATACAATGCGGGCTGAGAGTGTGGTCAAAATCAAAGACAAGAGCAATAGTGTTCTGCGGAATGGACATGCCACTATTCTAGCAATACGGCGGCGGACTAGCAAGAGCAATGTCCACTATGCCTGCTATCCACGCATGACGCTGTCGAAGCGGGCGCAGATGCTTTCCCAGCTTTCGTCGCTGTTGTCGCTTTCGGGGTGTATTCTATCTGCGGGGATACGGGCGTAGCGTTGATGCGCCTTGGGGTGGCTGAGTTCTCTCATACCAACAGAGAATTCTGCGCCAAGGGCTAGGAATTCTCGCGCCATCTCTAGGCTACCATTCCATGCGTGCAGTTGGACCTGTGGCAGGGTGCCAAAGAGTTTTCTTTCGCGCAAGAGGGTCAGCAGTTCACTCCACGCGCCTGCTCCATGCAGGTGAATGCGCCTTTCGTGCCTAAAGGCAGCGCCTAGGTGTATGTGCAGGAGGGAGAGTTGCGCGTCCTTGCTCTCCAGATGTTTTGGGCTGAGGTCTAGTCCGCTTTCGCCTACGCCAGCACTGGGGTGCTGGGTCAGCCACTCATCCAACATGAATGCGTAATCTGCCAAGGATTCTATGCTATCAACATGCCACGGATGTACGCCGTAGCAGGCTATCATGCGTGCGGGTGCAGCGGCTATGGCTGCCCAGTCATCTGTGGTGACGGCGTTGAGGTAGCCGCCCTGCGGGACGATGCGGTGGGTGTGGTAATCAAATTTCATTGCTGGCGTGGGGCATGGTGCCTTTTTCTTGAAAACTGTAATAAGGGCAAGAATTTTCTGCGCTACTTGCGCCGATGATAACATGGTCAATAACGGCTATACCTAGGGTGCTTCCTGCCTGCACGAGGCGTTCTGTGAGATTTTTATCTGCCTTGCTAGGGGTGGTATCGCCCGAGGGATGGTTGTGGGCAAGGATGATACAGTGTGCGCTAAGTCGTACTGCATCACGGAAGATGTCACGCGCGTGTGCTATAACGCTGCGGTTTGTTCCCTTGGCGACATGAACACAGCGGATGAGGTTGTGCCTTACATTGAGTAGCAGCGCGATGAAGTTCTCTTGGTTTTCAAAGCGTAGCTGCGGGACAAGGTAGTCATAGACGGCTCTGGGGTGGGAAAAGTTTTGATTTTCAGCCTGTTCCTTGGCAGCGCGTTGTCCCAATTCAAAGACGGCCGCAAGGGTGGCAGCCTTCGCAGGGCCTATACCCTTGCAAAGGGTGGCAATTTCTTGGGCTTCGAGCATGCCAAGGCGAGCCAATGAGCCTGCCTCTCTCTTGATGATGGCGGCTAGTTCTAGGACATTGCAACCCTGTAGCCCTGTTCGCAGAAAGAGGGCGATGAGTTCCTCGTCACTGAGAGCAGCGCGACCTCGGCGCAGCAGCTTCTCCCGTGGGAGGTCCTGCTCTGGCATGTCGCGGAGAGGTGAGGAAGAGGACATGGAACTTGTAAAGCTCTCAAAGTGGGACGAGAGTGCTCTGGACTAGGGGCTGGGGAGACGCAATACGGAGGCGTTTTGATAGCCCTTGTCCAGACCTAGGGAGTAGATGATGGTCTTTGCCATGAGCAGTTGTCCCTTGGCATTGGGGTGGACGGCATCGGTGAGGAGTTGCTTGACCAGTCCTGGTTTGTCCTTGCTAAGCTCTTGCCAGCGTCCCGCGTGGTCGATGAGGAGGCATTGCTTTTCATCAGCTACTTTGCGTATGACATCATGAAATTTGAGATCATCGGCATGATGGGGCGACATGGCATTGGGCACCATGAGGATGGGGATGGCCTGCTTGGCTCTCACCATTTGGACAAGCTTGAAGAGATCTCTCTCATACTGCTTGATGTCGTGTCCCTTGCGTGCATCATTGGTGGCAAAGTTGATGAAAACGACATTTGCTGGGTAGGGTTTGAGCTTCCAGTTGACCTGCTTCATCATGCCAGCCACGGACTCTCCCGATGCACCAGCGTTGAGGATGAGATCATCTTTGCGCTTGCTAATCCCCACATCCCAGCGCACAAATTCATTGAAGTGCTCTACAAAATTGCGAGCACCCTTGGTGTGCAGGCAGCCATGCGTGATGCTGTCGCCCAAGAAGAGCCAGAAGAGCGGCTGCTTGAAGTTGCGAAAGGCAGCCTGCAGCTTCTTGCTATCAGCAAGCTGTTCATTGCGCTTTACCACCTCTTGCAAAGTTGCAGCTGCAGCGGGAGACATCAAGCAGCAGAAGGAGAACAGGAGGAAGAGGAGCGTGCGCATGAACAGTTACTTTCTACGAAGTTTATTCTATTCGCCGCTGCTAGCTGTCGTTCCCTGATCGGTGATGACAGCAATTTTGCCAGATCGTGTAATCATCTCCACATCATAGTCGAGCATGAGATTAAGGAAGCGATTGAGGCGGAACTGACCACCACAGATTTCTATGGTCATGGTTTCGCGAGTTGCATCCAATATCTTGGCGTTGAAAATATTGCACAGGTCGATTATCTCTTGCTTCTTGCCAGCATAACGCACTGTCATGAGGACAACTTCGCGGTAGATAGTGGCACCAGCTTCGCGGAAGTCGATGACTTCTACGACATTGATGAGCTTGCTGAGCTGCTTGACCACTTGGTCGAGTTTTTCGCCGCGCTCATTCACATCAATCGTCATGCGAGAGAACTTGGGGTCCTCGCAGGGGGCAACATTGAGCGAATGGATATTGTATCCTCTGCCAGAAAAGAGTCCTGCGATGCGTGAAAGCACGCCAAACTTGTTTTCGACGAGGACGGATATCGTATGAGTTGTCTTGTATTCCATTGCGGGATTAGTGTAACACAAAGGCAGCGGTAGGTCAATAATCGATTTTACTACCCCAAAAAGTGCAAAAAAAACACGCCCCCCACCCTTTCTACAGGAGGTGGACGTGTTATATTAAGAATTACTTATTAGCATTGAAGAAGTCAAAGCCTTCTGCTGGGGTCCATCCCTCATGAACCACACCGCGAACGGCCTGAATCATGGCTGTGGGTGACTCACTTTGGAAGACATTGCGACCCATGTCCACACCAGCTGCGCCTTCGTTGATAGCCTTGTAGCAAAGCTCGAGAGCCTCCAGCTCTGGCAGCTTTTTGCCACCAGCGATGACGATGGGCACGGGGCAAGAGTTGACCACCTTTTCAAAGCCGTCGCAGTAGTAGGTCTTGACGATGTTAGCACCGTTCTCTGCACAGATGCGTGAGGCGGTGGCAAAGTAACGCGCGTCGCGCACCATGTCCTTGCCTACAGCTGTAACACCCATGGTGGGGATGCCGTAGCGGTAGCCTGTGTCGGCAGCCTTGACGAGGTTGTTCACGGTCAGTGCTTCATAAGTCCCACCAATGGAGACCATCACGGCCAATGCAGAGGCATTGACGCGCAGGGCATCGGATTCATCAATGAGGCATTCATTGTTGAGCTCTGTGAGGATAGAGCTACCAGCGGAGTAGCGCAAGCAAACGGGCTTGTCCGTTGCGGGAGGTACCACGCTTCTCAATGCGCCACGTGTGCACATGAGGGAGTCCGCGTACTCAATGAGGGGTACAATATTGAGATCCAGACGCTCTAATCCAGAGGTGGGTCCCATAATGTAACCGTGGTCAAATGCGAGCATCACGGTGCGTCCGCTCTTTTCATTAAAGATGCGAGCGAGACGATTCTTCATTCCCCAGTCGAGGTGGTCACAGCCCTTCAAGAAGAAAGATTGCTTTGCCACGGGGATACCTATTCCATAATCTTTGTCCTTGTTTTCAAGGATACCATCCATATCGGCCATAATATTATTATATGTCTATTTTATTTTGTGTTGAGTGCTAGTGAGAATGCGCGGAACATGCAGCTCCACGAGGCGGCACCACTGTCCATGCTACCTATGCTTTTTTCGCCAAAGTTACGTGCGCGACCAAAGTTAGCCTGCATGTCAATCGTCGATTCTGCGCCCTTTGTGGCGTTGTCGGCGGCGGCTTGCATGATGCCCAAGATGTCATCATCTGGGTGGCTTTGGATGGCCTCCACAGCGGGTATGAGCGCATCCATCATGGTCTTATCTCCCACCTGGGCGCGGGTGTTTTTTTGCACTGATTGCAGTCCACTTTGGAAAATGGCACGCAGTTGCTGTGCGTTGATTTGATCTGTTGCGGGTGCAGCATCGCTCATGCCCAAGAGGAAGCCTCCCAATAAGGTTGAAGTAGAGCCCGAGGTATTGAGCATGACATTAAAACCCATGGCGTTAATCATGTTTTTAAAGTCCTTCCCCTCTTGACATGCCTTGTCGACCTCTGTCATGGCGGTGACTATGGCTTCACCATGGTCACCGTCACCTATGACAGCATCGAGGCGCGAAAACTCCTCCGCATTGGCGCAGAGCTCTTGCAGAGCCCTGTGCCACATGCCTTTGAATTGTTCGATACTGATCGTATTCACGCTATTATTTTGCAAATGTTTTCCAGTAAGGAGCGTCGCTCTTGTAGTTGAGCAGGTAGTCGACATGGTCGTCATCCACCTTGATGAGAATCATTTGGAAGCCACCAGACTCTTGCACGGTAAGCAGCTCGCCAGCATGACCTTGGACTATTTCTACACCTGCGGCCTCCAATACCTTGGCGGCCTTTCTATAGACGATGAACTGCTCCATGAGGGTTGTAGCACCCACTCCATTGATGTAGAGAAGCACCTTGTCACCAGCCTTTACGTCTAGCTTTTGCATCAGAGGTGCAATCATGCGCTCTGCGGTATCATCTGCACTGACGATGTCTTCTACACCGCCCATGCCTGCTTCACCATGTTGACCCATACCAATCTGCATCTTGCCCTTTTCCATGTCGGTGATAGCCACACCATTTTGAGGGTGCGTGCAACCGCCTGTAGCAACAGCGAGGGTGGCGATGTTTTTGTTGAGGCGTTCTCCCATTTCGATCAGCTCTTCGAGGCTCTTGCCTTCTTCAGCTGCTGCGCCAAGGATTTTGTACATGGCGATAGCACCTGCAAGACCACGGCGGTCTTCATCAGGAGTGTCTACACCTGCGCTAATATCATCATGGGTGAGGATGGATTGCATCTTGATGCCGCTGCGCTCTGCAAGCTGCATCGCCATATTGCCGCTCATGACATCACCAGAGTGATTGAGGACAAGCAGAAGAATACCAGCATCGCGCTGGAACATCTGTACGGCACCAAAGAGACGCTGCGCCCCTGGTGCGGCAAAAATATCACCTACAACAGAGCAGTCAAGCATGCCCTCGCCGACAAAGCCACTGAGAGCGGGCTCATGACCAGAACCGCCAAAGGCGATGATAGCTACCTTGTCCTTGCTCTTCTCTTTGGTACGGACGATGGTGTTTTCTGCACCCAGCTTCACCGTATCCTTGTAGGCCATGACGTAGCCTTCAAGGAGTTCTGCTGTAATATTATCTGGCTCATTGATGAACTTTGTTTTCATAGTCTATATGTTGGATTAATCTTTAGTTGTGTACTTCATGAGCTCGATTGCAACGCCTTCTTCTTCTACAAAGGCGATAGAAAGCTCATCGGAAAGTTTTGTAATGGGCATGATGACAGGTTTTCCCTCCATCTCTGACTCAAAATCATCCACCACATAGGCCAAGTGCGCATGCGTTTTGAGGATTTCGGGCATGGTTGACTCTGGCTCAAAGCGCAGGAATTCAATCTTGTTGGGGCTATTCGCGAAATCTGTGAGGTAGAGTCGCATGTCTGGGTTGTAGGTCTCCCCCTCGCGAGCGATGGGAGTCGGTATGCCAATGTGATTTAGTGTTCTCATGTTAAGTAGCTTTATGTGGTTGATCTAAGTGCTGCATGAGGATTTTTTCACACAACGGTTAGACACGTGTACACGCTATTTGTTAGTATAACATCATCATCCACCTTGGCAAGGATTAATTTCGCATTTACTCAAAAATCTCTCTCCCTACCACGCAAAGGCACGCTATACTGAAATAGTATAGCGTGCCTTTTCATTGAATTGAGGAGTATTTTAATTTGCCAACTCTTCGCAGAGTCTAAAATGTATAGCATACTGGTAAGTAGACCTATTTAACTCATGATGCCCCTCGCGATGCAAAGCTTGATAGATTTTGCACGCTGCATGGTAGTTTGCAATCGCTTGTTTTCTATTCGCTATAGTGGCGGCCATTTGCTTGACGATACCCGGTTGGGCTTTTTCATATTGCTGCAAATAAATGAAAGCGACACCTGATTTATGAGAAACCGCATTGATGCGCTCTGCTGCGCCATGCGATGTGACTTCTCTGTTTTCAAACTGCTTTGCTATTTTGTAATACTCGTTTAAGCTATTGTAAACGATGGTGAGCTTTTCCGCGACTTGCTCCTTGCTTACCTTGTTCGCCATTGCGGGCTGGACAAGGCAAGGAATAGCCGTCAATGCGGCAAGGGTGCATAAATGTTGAATATTCATATGATAAATAATGTTATTATTAAAAACTATTACAAGTACACGACATACTTAGCCAAAAGATTTTCCAATGAGGTCGCCCCCTTTTTCAACTCGTTGTTATTAACATAGTTCATTGACTGAAGAATCTTCTTAGCGTTAGCAAAGGCATTTTTCGTCAATTGCTTGTTGTTACGGCGGCTCATCACATCTTTGGTCACACCAGGTTGCAACTGTTCGAGTCTTTGTAGCTTGTGCCAAGCGGTATTTGCTTTTTCGTAGATCTTGTAGATTTCGTTAATTGTATCCTTGGGGAGAGTATTTCTTCTTTCCAGAGCGATAACCTCCATCTCAAAATCATGGCAGCTTTTATTTAAGATAGAAATTTGAGCAGAGACATCTTCCAAATCCACTTTTGCCATAGCCGGCTGAACCAAGCAAGGGAGTGCAGCAAGGGCTGCGATTGCATAGAATTTATTATTCATATTGAGTATAATGGTTTAATTGTTTTTTAGTCAATACATCTTCTAGAATATGACAATAGAAGATGTATCAACTAAGAGCTTATAGTGAGTATAGCATTTTAATATTCTTTATCAAGATATTTATTTCACTAGTTAAGAAGCATGGCGACATCGAGTTGACCACGCTTTGTGGCAATGTCCAAGGCAGATTTTCCTTTGGCATTGACGGCCTGTGTGTCTGCCCCAGCGGCGATAAGGACGCGAGCGACTTCTGCATGCCCGCGCTTTGCTGCTTGCATGAGGGGGGTGCGGCCACTGCCGTCCCTGCTGTTGACATCAGCACCTAGCTTGATTAAGAGATCGGCGGCCTCTGGCTGTCCGTGTTTTGCTGCGGTGTTCAGCGGGCTGCGGCCTTGATCGTCCTTGCATTCGAGACTAGCACCTCTATCCAGCAGCAACTGCATGGCCGCGAGAGCTCCGTGTTTTGTCGCAGAATGTAGAGGACTGCTGTCGCTTCTATCGCGCATTTCGACCTTCAATCCTTCGCTGAGAAGCATTTCGATTGCGTTAACATCATTAAACTTGGCCGCCTTGTGCAGGCGCTTATCTACTTTGAATGGGGGTAATAAAGACATGTTCGTATTTCCTTTCTAATTCTATTCTGTACAATAGCACAATTCAAACAGCTTGACAATATATAATTGCAATTTCCTCATTTTTACGCTACAAATACGTTATGATTAATGTAGAATTCAATATAAAGTCATATAATCAATTGATTATCACTCTTGACGACTCAGGACTGGAAGAACTACTTTATCAGCTCAAGCATTTGATTGACACATACGATCATTTTCATTTCTTTTCCCCTGCTTGGTCTAGCGAGGAAGGAGCAGAGCTAAGTGAAAAAATATTATCTGGCGCAGATTTTCATTACTGTCATGAGTTATCCATAGGCACGCCACAGCCCAATAGCATGAATGGAGATGACGTTGAACTATTTGCCGATATTTCCACCAACAAAAAACGCTACTCTGCTATTCAAATATCGCTTTCGCTGACACAGGAGTCATTAAAATCACTAATCAGTGCATTGGAGCAGCTATCCCTTGATAAGAAAGATTTATCTCTCAGTCTTCGTTCTCTGTGTCGTATTAAAAGTGATTCACTCTACAGACAGAAAAGCTCCTTGCATGATGGGTGGGCATATGCTAAAGTGCAGATATTGTCATGAAAATCCAACATCTTTTATTTTCCTGCTTGCTCTGCCTTCCCCTGATGGGCGAAGATTTTGTACTCAAAGATGGTAGCATCTTGCGTGAGGCACGTGTGACGCGTAGTGGTAGAGACCATGTCATTGTCACACATAGCGGAGGCGTGAAACGTGTGGAGCACGATGAGCTAACCATCAAACTACAAGAGCGCTTTGACATGCGCCCAGAGCAGGTAAAAGAGCGCGTTGATGAGTATGAGGAAAAGCGCATAGCAGAGGAAAAAAAGAATCGTGAGGCAGAGCAAGCGCACCGCCAGATGCTCCGTGACTCCAAGACTCTCCCCCGCTTCCTGACGGCAGCGGATGTGGTGCAGCTCTTTGTTTTTTATGGAAAGCTAAGCCCCCTCGCCGCAGAGTATCTCGCCTCGGAATGGAATAGGCGTGAGTCATTGCGTCTCAAACTACCCACAGAGGCAAAGCGTTATGCAGAACTCGCCCAGATGGTCAGAGATGACTACGAGAAGGAAAGGGAGCAGGAGATAGAAAAAGAAAAACGACGCATTGCGGAGCTAAGGCGTTATCGTCAGATGGAGCTTGCCCTCACTCAGGCAAGAGCCGCAGAAGAGGCCTTGCGAAAGGAGAATGAAAAGCTAGAAGAGCGAATAGAAGAAGCCGAGGAGGAATACAAAGATCTATTCCGCGATTACCAGAGGGAGCGCGATGCGAACCGCTACCGCTACTACGGCAACAGACCCATCATCCTACCAGGGACTCATGTGAGGTGAATGATGTTGCTGGGTGTTGATATAGGCGATTTTATGCTATCGCGTTAGCGACGGTAGGGAAGTGTCGCGCTTCGCGCGAGCCCATAGGGGGCGACAGTGTTGCTGGGCAGGATTGCCATGCAGCATTTACACGGCGGGCATTTTATTTTTTAAGGCACTGTCGCCACCTCGCGCTAACGCGCTCGGTCTTTCCTTGGGCTTTGCCCAAACCCAGCAGAGCTCTGCCCTGCACCCGCCCAAGACCGTCGGCCTTAGGAATCCATTCAACGCTAACGCGCAGGAATTCTCTGCTACATCTTTTCTATACCCTGTGGCGGGTAGGTCTCCAACCAGCTTTCGCGGCGCAACCATGTGCGCTGTCGCTTGGCGTACTGACGCGTGATGAGGGCAAGTGCCTTCACGCAGTCCGTCTCGCTGATTTCTCCTGCCAGCAACTGCTCCACAAGGTGCAGTCCCAATGTCTTTTCGGCTGTAGCGGAGAATTGCTCGCCTCGGGCTGCTAATTGCTCTCTCTGCTGGCGGACTTCATCAGCTACTCCTGCCTCGACCATGGCTTTTGCTCTCTTGGCAATGCGGGCATCCAGTTCTTCCACAGGCCATTCTATGACCCAGCCCTTGCCTATTGGAGCTTTTTCCTTTCCTGTCGCAGGGTCTATCCAGTTGCTACGCCAGTGGCTAAGGGGTTTTCCGCTAAGAATAACGATTTCTAGGTTACGAACGAGGTAGCGTCTGTTCTGCGTAGGGGTGAGACGCAGTCCCTCTGGATCTAGTTCTCCTAGCTGGGTGATGAGTTCTTCGCTAGGCAACTGTTCTAGCTGGGCGCGTAATTCCAAATCAGAAGGTGGTGCCTCGGAGATGCCGTGGGAGATGAACTTGACGTACAGCCCCGAGCCACCTGTGACGATGGCTCGTTTCCCGCGTGCCTCTATGTCCCTGATGCAGGCTATGGCGCGCTGTGCATGGGTGGCGGCATCGTTGTTCTCTGTGAGTTCCAGACAGCCAATGAGGTGATGCGGGACGCGGGAGAGTTCTTCTACACTGGGGGCTGCCGTCAGGAGAGGCAGTCCACGGTAGACCTGATAGGCATCTGCGCTGACGATTTCTGCATCGCCTAGCTGTTCTGCCAACTCTATGGCGCGACTACTCTTTCCAGAACCAGTAGGACCTAAGAGGAAGAGAGGGGAAGTCATCCTTGGGGATACTTGGGAGATACGCCGTACTTGTTCGTTTTGCGCTGACTATCTATCAGGCTGATGATAAAGCAGCCCAGAGCACAAACAGTAGGTATAATAACGATACCTATCATAATAACCCCGAAGGTATACTCTAGCGTTCCGGTCAAGAAGGGGGTCAGCTCTTCAAAGAGTGCCGACAGGGCTTCGTTAGCTTCTGGGGTCGCTCCTGTTACCTGTATGCCCTCCGTGATGGTGACAATATCAGATACCCAGCGATCCCAGTCAAAGAGTTTTGAGAGACGCGCGAAGGTGTCGATAACCTGCCACACGGCATAGCTGATAGTAATTACGGGTAGTACCTGCGAAAAAATCGCCCAAAAGGTGGAGACGCCAACGTCATGAAAGCGTCGCACCATGGCAGAAAAGGTCACGAGGCAGAAGGCCGCAAAGGCAACTAGTTGCAGCATGTTCATTATATCCATTGATACGGCTGCCCCTAGGCCAAAGACGATGGAGAGTCCTATGCTCAACAAGAAGTTAAAAAGAAGAAGGCTCCAGAACTCCGCGCGAGTGGCGCGACCTTTCCAGATAAATATCTTTTTCCAAGAATAGACAGCGTTGTCGATGAATCCCTTGGGGGTCTCATCAACTGTCGTCTCTCCCCCTGCGCTGGCAGCTGGCGCTGCGGGTATAGCAGGCATGGCAGAGGATGATGTCCCTCCTGCCCTCAAGGCGCGGAAGGGCTGCCATTGGTCACCGCCTTCCATGGCGACAAGGGTGTCTTCGCTGATGCTGCCGCTTGCGCATAGTTCCTCCAGCTGCTGCATGCTGTGAGGCCCTTGCAACTGCTTCTTATCGTTGAGGTAAAAATAACGTTGATTCATCTCTGAAAGTATAGCATGTGATAGTTTATCTGGTCAAGCCCTCTCTACATGGAAGGGGTGCTGGCAGGGTCGCTGGGGGATGATGCAGCCTTCTCTTGGGCTGATTTTTTCATAGCCTCGAGTAGTCCTATAGCATTGGGCTGACCATTTTCTGCAGCACTTCGCAGCCAAGACATTGCCTTTGCATTATCTTTCTCCACCAGATCTCCATCCTTGTAATGTATAGCTAATATGAACTGCGACTCAGGGTCTCCTCCGAGGGCTGCCTTTTTGAGCCAAGATAGGCCTTTTTCCAGCATCTTTCCTTCAAATTTTTCATCCCTATAGGATTTGTAAAGATTGCGCATAGCAACCAAATCACCCAGAGAGGCAGCGCGCTCTATCCACTGAAAGTAGAGCTCTTTGTTGGCTTCGCATCCTATTCCATTCACGTAGTAGACTGCCAAGTTAGTCATAGCCGGGACATGGCCTTGATCTGCTGCTTTTTTCGCCCACTGGAAGGCCAGCTTTTCGTCCTTCGGCACACCATCTCCTTGATGATATAATAAGGAAAGATCGTACTGGGCTATTGCTAGACCATTTTTGGCAGATTCTTGCAGCCAGTAGACGACTTTTTCCCTATCACGTTCTGCGTTATATTCGAGTGCTATATTGTACTGGCATTGCGCATCGCCAAGCTTCGCACCACGTTCTAACCACATCTTGTACTGTTGCTTATTCAGCAAGCTCTCTTCCATGCCACCATAGTAATCCACCACGGTCTTGATGATTGGCAAATGTCCCTGTGCTGCTGCCCTTTCTGCCCACAGAAGGCCTTGTTTCTCATCACGCTCTATACCAACCATTCCCTTGAGGTAGGTCTCAGCCAGATTCGCCATAGCCACAACATTACCGCCTTCTGCACCGCGACGTGTCCAAGTGAGGTATTCCAAGTTGCTTTGGGGACAACCATTGCCATACAAATAAAGGATGGCTAGATCGCACATGGCTATGGCAAGACCACTCTCCGCTGCTCTTTTCATCCACTTGAAGGCCTGTTTTTCATCTTTTTCCACGCCAACAGCTTGACCATAATGCAATGAGAGCCTGTACTGTGCAACAGGCATATCTTTTACTGCCAAGTCTCTCAATAGGCCGACATATTGCTCTAATTGACCCGCTTCTTTACTCAATTCATAAAGAGCCTGAAGGGATGGTTCATCGCCCCGAGATGCGGCCATTTTGAACCAGTGGATGGCTTCTTCTATATTGCGAACCACCATGTCGTCTTGGAGGTAGAAGTTGGCGAGATTGCGTTGCCCTATAATGTTACCTCTGGAGGCGGCTATGCGCATCATATTGAATGCCTGAAAAGTGTCCTGAGGCACACCTATCCCGTTGAGGTAATAGGCACCTAAATTACAAACGGCATCCATATTCCCTTGATTGGCCGCGTGTTGAGTGAACTCAAATGCCATTTTCTCATCCTTGGGCGCACCGTAGGCGCCCTCTGCATAGTCAACGCCCAAGAGCATCATGGCGTTAGAATTGCCACTTTCAGCAGCCTTGAGCATCCATTGATGTCCCCTCTTATCCCCCTGCCGCCTATAGTGCATAGCGAGCTTGAATTGAGAGGCGGAGCTACCAGCCTCTGCTGCCTTTTGGCACCATTCTATGCTCTTTTCGGGATTATACAGCTCGAACCTCTGCTCTCCATAAAAGTTGCCAAGCGTGTTCATTGCCTCCGCATCACCGAGGGCGGCAGCGCGTTCCAGCAACTCTACACCTTTTTTGACATCCTTAGCTGCGCCTATGCCTTCTATGCAAAATATACCGTGCAGACCTATGGCATGCTGATAGCCTTGCGCCTCGGACAAGATGACATACTGCAATGCCTTTTTAGGGTCGGCCGCAACGCCTTCACCTCGAAAGTAATTGAGGGCGGCATTAAACTGACTTTGGGCATCCCCCTGTTGGGCAGCTTTTTCTATCCAGTAATGAGACTTTGCCAAGTCGCGCTCAACAAGAATACCCTTGAGGTAGAATTGCGCCAAGTCCTTTTGAGAGTTGAGATGCCCCTCCTCCGCATATTTCTGCATCATGGCAATAGCCTCCTCTTGATGCTGCGTTTCAAATAATTCCTTGATACGCGCTGTCAGAGGATCAAGTGGGACATTATCCTCTTGGGCAAAAAGGCAGCTGGAGCTGAGGGCTAAAAGGGCGAGAACGGTACGTAGTGGCTTCATGTTAAAAAAATTTTATTTGTGTGAATAGAATATTGGCAGGGGTATATCTTTCCCCGCGGATTGAGGGGCATCCATTTGGCGCAGCTTCAGTACTGCGGCAGGGCTGGCAGCCTCGGAGGTCATGAGGGTGATGCGCACTGGGTGCAGACCCTTTTCGAGATGCAGGGGCAGTGCCTCACTGGCATTGATGCCATGGATTTTGATAAAGGTTTTGGCACCTTCTGCTCCAGCACTTGCTGTCAATTTATAATAGGCATCAGCAGGTATTTCGATGTAGCCTTGCAGCTCTGTGAGCGTCTGGGCGGGCAGCGCGAGAGCGGATAGCTTTGCGGGCTTCGCGGCTTGCTCGCTGGCCTCTGGCATGCTATCAAAGGAAGGCACATAGGGCAAGGTCTGCGGCAGTGCTATCTGACGCTGACTCAGGCTAGGTTGCAGACTGGCTGTCTTTATCTGAAGCGCGGGGATAAGCAGGTTGTCATAAGGACGCTTGCCCGTGCAGGCTGAGCGTTGACCTTCTGCTGGATCATGCTTGTAGTGATAGCTGTGACGGTTGCGCAGGTAGAGGGAGCGCAGCTCTGCCTGCAATTGAGCAGGGGATTTACTCGCAAGGTTTTTGACCTCCTGTGGGTCGCGCAGGGTGTCGTAAATCTGGAAATTATCGTCTAACCCTCCAGCCTTGACATTGGTACGTATTGCCTTGAGCATACTACCCTTCTTATCGCGAAAGTAAAGAGCCTGCTGCTCTCCGCGAGGCATGTTGCGCTTATTTTTCGCAAAATTAGCATGGTTGGGGAAGTTGCCGGGGTAGGCGTACTCGGAGTAGACGATATTGTCATCTAGGCTCTTTTTTTCTCCCTGCAAGAGGGGGAGCAGCGACACACCTGTCGAGCGTGCAGGGCTAGCAATACCTGCTATGTCTGCGCAGGTTGACAACCAGTCATGGAACTGCGTGGGGTGAGAATTAACCAAACCCGACTCCACCTGTGAGGGGGCGTAGACAATACATGGCACGCGCAAGCCGCCATCCCAGAGGTCTCGCTTGATACCATCATGCAGACCATAGCTGCGGAAAAAGTGTGGATTCTGCGCAGGGCAAGGGTGTTCCTCACTTATCCTAGGCACACCACCTGCCTCATTATGCGCCCCATTGTCACTGGTGAAAATGATGTAGGTATTCTTATCAATCTTCAAGTCACGCAGCAAATGCACCAAATCCCCCATGGCCTCGTCTATGCGAGTCATCATCGTGGCATGTCTCTGTGCAGCGAGCGGCCATTTTTGCTTCTCATACTCAGGGTAAATATAACTATCCCATGTATCGGGTGAGGCGGTGTTAATCATCTTGTCAGGTGTACCCAGCCATTGAAGACCGCCTTTGAGTCCACCGCCCTTGGGGTATTCCATCGCAGGGATGGACAGACGCGCATGGGGAGCAGGTAGGCAGAGTGCGACAAAGAAGGGCTGCTTGCCTTGGCTTTGCGTAACCTCGTCTATAATCCATTGCTTCGCTCTGGCGGTAAAGAGATCTGTTGAGTAGCAGCCAGCCAAATCCTTGGTGACTATCTTGTCATTATCCCAGACAGCATTGCATTTATTTTCAGGGTCAGCAGAAGGTTCTTCCACAGGATAATGGCGATGTGCTGTCAGGTGGTTACCATAACCATAAAAATAATCAAAGCCACGCTTTGTTGGCCATGCGGAACAGCTATCGGGAGTGCCGCCATTTTCACGTCCTCCGCCTATGCCCCATTTGCCGATGAGGGCGGTCTTGTAACCCGCGCTACGCAAGACCGTGGCAATGGTGGGAGCATCCTCCACGGGTGCGTCAAAGTTGTTATTACGCACCACCAAGGCCTGCCCCTGATGGATGCCTGTAAAAAGTGATGCACGCGCAGGCGCACTGACAGGTGCCGCAGAGTAATGACGCGTCAGCTGCACGCCTCGGCTCGCCATTTTATCCAGATTGGGCGTATTGAGGCGGGGCGCGTCTATCTTGTTCTTTTTTTGATAAAGCCCCATATCGCCCACACCCATATCATCGACTAAAACGAGAATAATATTAGGCTTCTCTGCCGCCAAAAGATTAGGCACAAGGCTGGCAAGCAGGAGTAATTGAGCTGGGCGATTCATCAATGCCCACACTATCAAAAAATCAGCCCCATGGCAATGATAAAAACTGTCTGTTTTTATTGAGTTTTGCTATTTTGCAACTCCACTCATGGATTTCATAATGCAGAGAATGCGCAAGATCGAGTAGGGGGGCTTTCGCCCACTCTCACACCATCGTACGTGCCATTAACGGCATACGACGGTTTCATCTACAGGGTCGAAACCGTTCTTGCAATGAGATGAGTCCCTTGAGGGAAGTGCTCTTCTCAATTTACCTGGATTGTCGTGCAGCCATTGCAGCATCTCCTCTATGGTCATCCCATCAACATTAGTCTGTTTTGAAAGTGAATCAAGAAAAAACGCAACAGCGCGCTATTTCTCCTTATTGTACATATAAAGAAGCTCTTTTGCCCACTCCTCCCCTTTATCTGCCGCCGCTTGCAATTCTGCTAACATTTGAGGCTTATGTTTTAGGGACTCAATTTTCGATACTAAACTCATTTTTAAATCACCTAGACCATGGTAGAAGTCTTTGAGGGAATAATTGTAAGCCATATAGGACCAATAGAGAGACAAACACCTATCACGCTTAAATCCCTGTTCTCCACGTGAGTAGGAGACAGATAAACTAGCGCAGGCAAAGACGTCACCCTGCATAGCAGCTTGCTGAATCCAATGGTGATAGATCTTTGGCTTTTTAAAGCGATAATAACGCGCTAATTCTCGCTGGGCTCCCACATCACCACGATTCGCTGCACTGAGTAGGTACTTGTCTGCTAGCGCTGTATCACCATAACCGTGCCATAGAACAAGCTCTCCATAAAGCACCTGAGCCTCCTGTGAACCCTCCTGAGCAATAGTCAGTAGTTCTTTGAATGCGCGCTCTTCATCTTTCTTTACATACGCGCCATAAAAATAGGAAAGTGCCTGAAGAATACGCGCAGAGTTATCCCCCTTGTCTGCTAAGAGCTGTAATTTCTGCCACTGCTCAGCACTCACCGGCTTTCCCTTCACAAAGTCTGCCGCAGCAGAACTAAGGCGCAAATTGGGGTGCGCCCAAACTTTCTTCTGCAAATCCTCGTGTGGGGGTACTATTATCCAATGAGCTTGGGAAATAGAAGCGAGGGAAAGTATAACTAAAACAAGAGATAAGCACATTTTCATGACGATAAAATATTATAGTGCGGTGGTCCCCTTTTCCTGACACGCAACTAGCTAAATTAAGATAGAAGCAAGCAGTGATTTTGGGGTTAGGGTAATTTTATCATTTTGCTGATCTTTGGCAAGCCATTTTTTTCAGGCTAACCTATCAAGCATCATACCTGTCCCAAGGATTTCAAATGAAAAAATGGGCAGATAGACTCAGTGTGTTATGAAATCAAAGAGAGGTTTTTAAAATAGTACCCCCTGTTCACAGTCAGGAGGCTTTTTGCGACCTTGCTCAAAGGGGTCATTGAGCCACAACCATAAGTCTATGTTCATGAATAAGCAAACGCGTAGAAACGCGACCAGTTCGCTCATGTGCCATGGGAGAGTGGCTTTTGCCTTAAGGTAGCGTAACAGCAATATTGCTATCATCGCTCTCCATATTTGACACATAACTGCGTTTTCTGTTATGCCTAAAAATGTTTTTACTCTCAGGTTTTGTTTGATTGTTTTGAAAAAAGTTTCTATTTCCCAGCGTGCTTTATAGAGATCGGCTATCACTTGTGCGCTCCATTCGCCATTATTGCATACCAACTCGATGCATTTCTTGTTTTTGGGATCCCAAACTGCTACTCTTCGTAATGGGCGAGGGTAATTCTTCGATGGGACGATGCCTTGAAGTTCTATAGCCTCGTCTTTGAGTATCATTTGCTCTATTTCATCAGGCTGCATCATCTCTCCTAATGAGCTGTAGAGTATGTCTTTTCGTAGCCTTACTGCGAGCTGTACTCCGTTGCTGTCCCAATCTTTCCATAGTTCCGAGTCGCAGTAGCCTCTATCGCTGACGGTGACGCTATTTTTGGGTGGAAATACTCTATAGGCTCCCATATTATCGGGCATTTTGCCGTCTGATATGTACATGTAGTGGGGCAGTAATCCTTCAAAGTCAAGTAGTGTGTGCATTTTGATGGCTCCTTTCTCATGGGTATAGTGCGCCCAGTCGTATAGGCTCATGCAGAGGGTTACTGTGCTGGAGTCTAATAGGAATATTTTTCGATTTATTCTGGTTTGTAACTCGTGTTTTCGATAGGTCTGCTGTCCCAACTCTTTGTAGAGCTCCATATAGATGTCTCGGAATACATGCCAATTTCTACGTTTATTCTGATGGTTTAGCCCATTACGCGATGGAGCGCCTCGCATGCCTAGATGGTTGAGCTTTCCTTTGGCTACCATCAGAGCGTTGCTTAACTCGCGCAATGATTTACAGGCAAAACACCATAGAAAGTAGGTGCTCCCATGTTCCTATGCTTATGCTCCCTTTATCGCTATTGTGCTGCTGCGCAATTTTATTGACCAGTGTGCGTGGAATTAGCTTGGCGATTTGGGCGAAAAGATGTATATTTGACATGGAAGGTTGTTTTGTTTTTATTCAACATCAGTATACTCTTTACTGGTGAAGCTCACAACCTTCCATTTTTATTTTTCTTCTTTAACTCTGTTTCTTAGATTGATTCTATTTAAAAAATCCTTGGGACAGGTGTGCTATCAAGCTGACCTAACGTTAACTCTTTAAGATAAAGTTCGACACGGTAGCACGCCATCGCAAGAGATACATGTTTCCAGCCACAGAGGGAGTGGTGCGTCAAATTCCTAAAAAATGTGAATCATTGCTACTTTTATTCGCCAGAACGATAGAGAATCACTTTGAGATTATTGCGCTTGATAAAATCGTCTATCTCTTGCGCTGGCATAGCCATAATCGCTGTGGCTATTGCATCTGCCCTCATGCAGCTACTACTAATAACACTAACAGAAAGAACACCGTTATCTATCCCCTTACCTGTCTGAGGCGAGATAGTATGCGCGTAACGCTTGCCATCCTTGTCAAAATAATTGCGATAATTGCCAGAGCTGGCTATTGCCTCATTATGCAGTAGGACGCTCTCTTGGTAATCGGAACTTTGCGCTGTTGTAAAGGGATGGGTGATGCCTATGCGCCAGCCCTTGCTTGTTGCGCTACTCGTGCCGCTGGCGTATATTTCCCCCCCTATCTCGACGAGAAAGTCTTGATAGCCCTCGCTCTGTAGTAGCTCTTTGAGCCTATCGACTGCGTAGCCCTTTGCAATGGCAGAGAGGTTGAAGGTGAGGCCGTCCCTCTGCTTCATCAGCTCCGCATATTGATTACGAAATTCTATCTTATCAAAACCCGATTGAGCCAAGGCGACGGCCAATTCCTCCTGCGTAGGCAGCTGCCCCTGCCTTGACTTGTCAACACCAAAGCCCCATAGCTCAATAAGAGGAGAGATAGTGGGGTCAAAGCAGCCTTGGCTCATCTGATACACCTGATGAGCCTCCGCCATCACATGCTGCATCTCGGCAGAGAGTTTTATCCAGACGCGGGCTGGGCTTTGATTGATGCCGCTAATCTCTGATTGAGAGTCAAAGATAGACATCTGGGCAGAGAGGGCATTGAGCGTGCTTTTTATACGTGCCGCCAAGGCAGAATCGAGCTCCTCACTTCTTATCTTGATAAGGTAATTGGTATTGAATATTTTGCCTTCAATCTGATAAAGCTGCGCCTCCTTTTGCTCTGCATCCCCCTGCCCCACCCAAAAGAAAATGGCTAGTAGGGCAAGGACAAGGATGCTAGAGCTGTAGATTATGGGGCGCATTATTTCTTTGATGCAGCGACCTTTCTCTTAAAGAGGTCAAGGAAAGCACCACAGGGGCAAAAGTACTTGCACCATGGTCGCGCCATAAAGGTAGACAAAATCAAGGCCACACTGAAAATACCTATTGCTGTCCATGGCGCGTAAGTGGGCTTGAATGCAGCAAAGGGCTCTACATTAGCTATGTATGCACCTACCCCAAAGAGTAGCATCACAAAACAGGCAATCAGTATAGCAATGCGCGTGTGGATGAGCGCTTTGTGAAAACGCAATTTGTACTTAAACTGTATGCTACGAGTCACCAAATCCTGCGCCGCACCAAAGGGGCAGACATGCTGGCAGTAAAAATTCTTCCCCGTAAAAAAGGGGATGAGAATGGATGCCAGAAAGATAAAGAGCAGGGAGAGCTCCACATAGCCGTTCATGCCTCCAAGTAACCAAGTAGACATCTTTGCCACCGAAAGCATCGCGCCCTGCCATATACCCAGCACAAAGATGGAGCAGACAGCAAAGGTTGTTTTGAGCTTCTTAGTCTTTTTTGACGCAAAGAAGGAGAGTAGCCCCAGCACGCCAATGAGAGCAATGCTCAATGACTTGAAAAGATCACGGCGACTCAGCGTGTTGCCATCCGTTGTATTTCCCAGCTTGGCATTGATGGTCGTCCCTATGGTTTTGGCTATCCCTTCACTGGTCATCGTCGCTCCGCTGACGGCATCGACCTGTAGCTTGGATGCCGCAGAGAGACTCTTACCCTCCCAGTTGGAAAGGTAGTCTGCATCGACTACCTGCTTAAAAAACTCTGGAGTCTCTGTGTTTTTAAGTATTTGTATATCCTTAATAACACCTTGCGCATCGACACCTATAGCTGTAGAGACAACACCGCCGTAGCCAGTCACTCTTGGAGCAAGCTCTCGACTATAAAGCACCTCTACAACCCCTAAATCAGGAGCGAATTGTGCGGTCTGAGTATCTTTTTGTCCATTCAGGGAGATACCCAATATTTCCTTATTTGCTATGGCAATGAGGGCGATGAGACCCACAAAGATAACATAATCTAAAAAGCGTTTCATGTGGGGGGTGGGTTAGTAGGATTACTTCATCCAGCTGAGCTTTTTGGGATCCCACTTGTCCTTGGGCACGATGGCGTCGTCTGGGTGTCCCAAAAAGATGATATTAAGCGCTTTCTTATTGGGTGGCAGATTGAGTAGCTTGGAGACACCATCCATGCGCGCTTTGGCGTATTCTGTATTCTCAGAATAAACACCAGTCCATACCGCGCCTAGACCATAGGCCTGTGCAGCAAGGAGGATATTTTGCGTTGCAGCAGAGGTATCCTGAGCCCAGTAACCGCTCATTTCGGGGCGTACTTTGTAGACATCCATATTACCAATCACGGCAATCGCAGCTGCTGCCTTGGGTGCCATTTTTGCATATTGATTGATGTCCTTGTACTGCTTCATGACATCCTTGTTGGTGATGATGATGAACTCCCATGGTTGCATGTTAGCACCAGATGGGGCAGCCATGCCAGCCTTCACTAGATCTTCTAGAATAGCCTCATCTATAGGCTCTTCTGTGTAAGTACGCACACTGGCGCGCGCATGGATGTTATCTATAACTGCTGTTTTGGTGTCAACAGTCGTGCTGCGGTTGAACAAGAGATAACCCACTACAAGAATGAGGACGATGCAAAGGATTTGATAATT
>CAYJON010000009.1:34192-39969 GCA_964371795.1 uncultured Akkermansia sp.
TGGAAGGCCTGACGCTCGCAGTGCTCGGAAGGCTCTCCCTGCACCTCGCCCTGCACACAGATATCATGCAGTGTCCACCAATGCATCAGAGTCCCCTTCTCCCTCTCTGCGTGCTGGGTGAGCATTTTCATGGATTCGTGAAAGAGGTCTCTATTTGTAACGCGTCCCTCCATTGTCCAGATAATATCAGAACAGTCGCTTATTTTATTCTTGGGATTTGGCTTCAAAAAACCCCCGTAGTAATCCTCATAGCAGGGATTGAGTGGGGCTAGCTGCTCTTGTATGCGCTCTGATACCTCCCCATAGACAAAGCAGCTTTCTATGCTCGCCACATCCGCAAAGGCATCGGCATGCTTCTGCCAATTCTTGAGGTGCGCGAGGGCGGCATCCTCATCCTCATAGACATCAATATCCTCATAGCCTGCGCCGAGGGCATCTTGGCACCACCAGTATTGACGTGTGCCAGCCTCTTCGCGAGATTGCCGCACGAGGGTAGCAACGAGGCGGCGAAAGTTTTCTTGCTCGGCAATTTTGCCGCTAATTTTCCAAATAATAGGTGACTTGCTCATAGAAGGTGAGTATGCTTTACTCACCTTCTATGTTCAAGAGGTTAGAACTAACCGTTATAAGGGATTCTTATCCACTGGGTATTCCTTCTTTTCCAGCTTGGGCGCGTTGATGAGCTTCATCACAGCGGCACCCGGTTCTTTGCTAGCAGGAAGGGGGGAGATGGTCTTCTTGGAGTTGAGAGGAGTCTCGGGATCAATGCTGGCTGCACCACCTGTCGCGATGGAGTAGTAGCCTAGCTTTTTGTTGATGCGGTAGTTAATCTCCATGTTGGGGTTGCCGTCCTTGGTGAAGTGGAAGCTATTGGCAGCACTCCACTTACCATCAGCGTAGCGGTAAGCAGGACCAAAGGTAGCGCGACGCTCCATGAGCTTGCTTTCCGTGTTGCGGCGGAAGTCTTCTACAAAGCCAGTCCCACCGCCCAATCCGCGGCGAAGCGCCTGTATGCGCCAGCAGCTCAGCAGCTCCCACTTCTTTGTCTCGGGGTTAAAGATGTAACCAGCTATTTGGCGAAAGTGCTCCCCATCAGCTTTTTCAATGACTAGAGTGCGTATGACCTCACCTTCCTTCCAGTCAAAAAGGCGCATAGAATTGCCGCCTGTCCCCTCACCGCCAAAGCGGCGCGTGGTCACGCCCTCGCCCTTTTGGATGAGCATGGCGCGTTCTGACTCTGGTGCAGCGTGGGGATTGTCCCCACTGTCCTTGGCATCCCAGATAGAGAATATAGCCACGCGCACGGGCTTGTTATCCTTGACTGTTTCTTGCACGCCAATATAGCCACAACTAAAATTGTTGCTGGAAAAATAGGTACCAGGAGCACTCTTTTCTACCACCATCTCATTGTAGGCAGCCGTGTGATGGGGTATAGTTGGATGGTAATGGATGTGGACGGAGGAACACTGGCGCTTTGCCATGTTTTCTGGTGCCCAGTAATCAGAATTACGGTCAGCGTGGGCAAAGGGACTGAGCGCGACTGCGCATACACTTACGCCTAGGGCGCAGCAAGAAAAGAAGTTTTTCATACGCCCTTAGTCTATCAAGTCAGGGCTAGCAGTTGCAAGCATATTCTAGCTTTACCAGCACTTTACCAATAACCATACAGACTGCGGTAGCGGCGCAGGAAGTAATAACTGACAGCTAGGCTGAGAAGCTCTGCCACGGGGGCGGCAAGCCATATACCATTAGCTCCCATCAGCTTGGGCAACAAAATAATACAACCTGCAAGAAAAACAAAGGTACGCACAAAGGCGATAATGCCCGAGACCGGTCCATTGCCCAAGGCCGTAAAGTGTGCCGAGCTAAAGAGATTGAAGCCCATGAGCAGGTAAGCATAGACATAGAAGAGGAAACCATGCTTCGCCAACTCCCTCGCTGTGTTTTCCTCTGGCTTGTTGAGGAAGAGATGCAGCAAGTCATCTATACCCACCAGCGTGATGACAAAGACCGAAATACTGATGACGAAAATAATCACAATATTGCTGCGGAACACCTTGGCAAGCAGGTTTCTATTCCTTGCGCCCAAATGATAGCTGATGACAGGTGCCACCCCCTCCGCATAACCAAAGTAAAGCGAAGAGCAAAAGAATTGCAAGTAGATGATGATACCAATGGCCGCTACACCTTGTTCCCCATAGTAACTGAGGCAGGCTAGATTAAATAGCCACGTGGTCAAGCCATTGGACAGATTAGACACCATTTCAGAAAGTCCATTGACGCAGACAGAGACAAATTGCTTGAACCTCAGCCTAGGACGAACAAAGCACAGACTACTGCTCTGCTTCACAGAAAAGTAGACCAGACCACCCACGGCTGTCACGCTAGCCCCTATGCCAGTTGCGAGAGCCGCGCCCTCTATGCCCCAATTCATCTGGGCGAGAAAGACATAATCAAGGACAATATTAGTAACACCACCTATCATGATGAGAATCATCCCCAAATGCGGCTTACCTGCTGTCACAAAAAAGAACTGAAAGCCCGCCTGCAAGAAGAACATAGGACCGAACGCGACACTGAGGAAGGCATAGTTATAGGCATGCGGCATCTGTATGTCTGTGCAGCCGAGTAAGGCTAGTATCTCTTCCATAAAGGGCAGACTGACAGCAGCCCCAGTCGCACTAATGCACGCCATGATGAGGATGAGCATGCTGAAGGTAGACTGCGCCCGCTCCTCACGCCCCTCACCCATCAGACGCGCCACAACAGCACTACCACCTGTAGAAATCATGAGTGCCGCAGCAAAAAGAAGGCTGAACACGGGGAAGACCATATTGAGAGCAGACAGGGCAATACTGCCTAGATAACGCCCAATAAAGATGGCATCCACAATGCTGTAAAGCGCCATGGAGAGCATCATGAGCATGTTGGGCGTCGCAAACTTCAACAGCTGCTGCCAGCGTTGCCCTATGTGCAGGGCATTGGTGTCGGAGGGATTCGTTATCATAATTGGGAGATTTCTTGTTCGAGACTGCTATTGTATAGACGTATACCGAGGAGGAGTTTTTTCACCTCCTCGATAGGAAGCTGGCGCATGGCGCGTATTTCTGCGTCAATGAGGGGGCGGATGAGCTGGTCTCCATAGATTTTGCCCTCCTCTGTCAGGAGGATGATTTTGCTTCGCGCATCCCGTGGGTGGGTAGCAAGGCGGAGACGACCCAGCTTTTCTTGTTGTCGCAGGATGCTGTTGAGAGTCTGCTTTGCCAGACACCATGTTTCTGCTATACGACCGGGGCTGCTTTCCTCCTCTGTGTATAGGTCATAATAGAGTATGAGCTCATTATCCCCTATGCCTCTTTTTTTCGCATAGCGAGAAAAGATTTGCATCGTTTGGTTACTGAGTTCCAAGTGCTCACGCCATAATTGATGGTATTGCTCCTCTATAGATCGGATTTGCATGCGCACAATTTAGTACGAAATCGTACAATATGCAAGGAAAATTTAGTTGGCAGAAAAAAAAATCCTGCTACAATACTTGCATGAGTTTATCCCCTGATGTGATAGAACGCATCCGCGCGTGGGCAGCCCAAGGCGTGGATCTCAATGGCATACAAAAGAATTTAAGCGAAGAAGGCATCTCCGTCCGCTTCATGGAACTGCGCTTCATCCTCCTAGACAACAATATTGAAATCGCGCAGCCAGAGGCAGCCACCCCCGAGCAGGAGGAAGAAAAAGCCCAGCCAGCCCCTGCCGTGACAGATGTAGAAATCACCCTCGATGAATTGCAAATCCCTGGTACGATGCTATCGGGCAAGGCCATATTCCCCTCGGGCATTCGCGGTGCATGGTGCTTTGATGCTCAGGGTAGCTTTGCGTGGACTGACCTCAGCGACCGCCCCTCTGCGGAGGAATTGCAGGTTTTCCAAAACAAACTCAACGCCATGCTACGTCAGGGCTAAATCATAGAAAGAACAATAACAATGATGAATTACCGCCGTTGTGGACATAGTGGTGTGCTGCTACCCGAGCTTTCCTTGGGTCTCTGGCATAATTTTGGCAAAGAAGACGACATGCAGGCCTGCTACGAGATGATGGCACGCTGCATGGATGTGGGGCTTTGCCACTTTGATTTGGCAAACAACTACGGCCCACCTCCCGGTTCTGCCGAAAAGACCTTTGGCAAGTTGCTCAAAAAGCACTTCAAAGAGCGTCGCGATGAGATGTTCATCGCCACCAAGGCAGGCCACCTCATGTGGGATGGCGTGTATGGCGACTGGGGCAGCAGAAAGCACCTCCTCGCCAGCCTAGACCAATCACTAGAGCGCATGAAGCTAGACTACGTCGATGTCTTCTACTCCCACCGCCCTGACCCAGAGACCCCTATAGAAGAGACAGTGGGCGCACTGGTCACCGCCGTGCGTCAGGGCAAGGCACTCTACGCTGGACTTTCCAAGTACCCGCCCGCGCTGCTGCGTCGCGCTTGCGCCCTGCTGAGAGAGGAAAAAGTCCCCTGCCTCATCCACCAGTTCCGCTACAACATGCTGCACCGCGATTGCGAGGCAGAAACCCTGCCCACCCTCACAGAAGAACGCATTGGCAGCATCGTCTTCTCCCCCCTTGCACAGGGTCAGCTGACAGGAAAATACCTGCAACAAGAACAACTGCCAGAGCAATCCCGCGCCGCGCGTGCCGACAGCGTCTTCCTCAACAGCGAACAGGTGCAGCAAAACAATGCCCACATAGCAGCCCTACAACAGCTAGCCAACGAAGCTGGCATCCCCTTGGTGCAACTGGCCATACGTTGGCTACTAGCACGACCCGAGGTGACCAGCGTCCTCATTGGCGCACGCAATGTGGCACAGCTAGATGGCTGCCTCGCAGCAGTGGGTCAACCCGCACTAGAGCCCTCTCTGCTAGAAGCCATAGAAGCCGTCTCCCTGCAATTCAGCGCCAGCTCCTAATCAAAAACATCTTTCCATGTACAAAAACCTCGCCGAAGCCGTCAACAGCATCATAGAGCAGCACCCAGAATACGACAAAGAAGCCTATTTCTTCTTTGACCGCGCCATGAACGCAGCTGTTGAAGAAAACGAAGAAGGAGAGCACGTCAGTGGCTTCCAACTGCACCTCAGCTTCTGCAAACTTGCAGATCAAGAATACGGACCACTGGCCATCAATGTTCTCAATCACTGGGGACTACAGAATTCCCGCGACCTAGGCAAACTCATTTCCTATCTCTTGGAAGCAGGTGTACTGGGAAAACAGAAAGGCGACTCACCAGATGATTTTGAGGAATTCCCCCCCTTTGAAGAAGTACTCGACACCCTCTTCATGATGGAGGACTTTGACCTACGCGAGAAAGAACACTTTTTTTACCCCCAAAGCTAATGAATCACACATATCATCAAGGACTACGCTGGCCAGCAGAATGGGAAGAACAATGTGCCGTGTGGCTATCATGGCCTCATCGCCAAGACCTATGGCAAGGCGGGCTGGATGAACTACATCGCGACTACGCGCTACTCTCCTCCCTCATTGCCCCCAAAGCAAAAGTTTGCATCAACGCCACCGCGGCAATGCACACGGGCATTGCTCGCTTTCTAGCAGATGCCCAAGTGTCGCCAGAGGCTTACCAGCTCTTTGATCACCCAACTAACGACGTCTGGTGCCGCGACCATGGTGGAATCTTTGTCCAAAGAGAGGATGGTGGTCGCCAGATAGCAGACTGGGAGTTCAACGCATGGGGTGGAAAGTTTGCCCCGTGGAATCTGGATAAC
>CAYJON010000010.1:0-37067 GCA_964371795.1 uncultured Akkermansia sp.
AACGGATAGGGGTTCCCACTGTGTGCTTCGGCGCATGGTGGGAACTTTTTTGTAATCCGCTGCCTTGAGAAACTTCCCTTTGTTGGGTGAAAAATCATTATTTTTCATTCAACAAAAGGAAGTACATGCCTCTAAGCTCATCGCTACGCAGGCGGTGTCACACTCCATCAGCCTCGTTATCGCGCGGCAATTCTGACCTAGTGCCAAAAAAAAGCTTCTCCGTGTATCATCACAGAGAAGCTTTATCATCAATGAAAATTGTATGCTTAGCGACGACCGCGTACGCGGTAGATCTTGGGGTTGCGTGCGGCTTCGGGGGAACGCTCGCAGGCGGGAAGCATGGCATTGAGGGCGCGACGTTGGATGGTCTGCTTCATGCCGGAATCGTTTACTTCGGTGATATCCTTTGCCTTAGCGATGGCGTCTTGACGCTGCTTCTTAGCTTGCGCGACGGCATCTTCGTGAGCCTTCATGCTGGCTTTTTGGCGAGGAGTCGCAATAGACTTCAGAGCGCTGGGGCTCAAGTCGTTTACGGAGATATCTGGCGCAGCTTGGAGCAGAGAGCTGGATGCTGCGAGAACAAAGGCTGAAAAGAGATGAGAGGATTTCATGGTTGACCTATACATACTAGGAGGAAGAGGGGCTGATGTCAAGAGTTTTTTTGACATCAGCCCATTTTTTCTCTAAGAGTTTTTATGACTATTTTGAAAGGTGGCGTATAATCTTGCCAGTCTTGAGGTAAACGATGTGTTCGCATATCTCTGAGCAGAGGTCAGCGATGCGCTCCAAATCGCGTGAAACACCCTGTGCTTGTAGGTAGTAGCATACGTGATCGGAGCTTTTTGTGATAATGGTACTGATTTGCGCGACATTGGCGCTATGCAGCTTGTCCACATCATCATCGCGGCGGATGATATCATGCGCCATAATCACGTCAAAATCATTCACCGCCAGCATGGCATCTTTGAGCATGGTGAGGACTTCCTTCTGGATGGGGTGGAAGTCGATGAGAGTCATGCTGCTATCAGGAGAGATATTGCCTTCTAGTATGGGCAGTCTCTTTGCTGTATGCACCGCATAGTCACCCATGCGTTCCAAGGCTGTATTGATTTTGAGCAGGGCAACGACGGTGCGCAGGTCTGTTGCGACAGGCTGGTAGAGGGCGAGAATTTTGAGGCATTCTTCCTCAATATTGATTTCTTCGCGGTCAATGGCTGCCTCGCCTTGGAGAACCATGTCAGCGATGTCCTTGTCCAGTGTGTCAATGGCCTTGACGGCTAGGACGATGGCTTTTTCTACCTCGACGGATTGGGCGAGAACATGCTTTTTGAGCTTGCTAACTTCTCTGTTAAAATTTTCTTTCATAACGTATTAGGGGGGGTGAGTGCTAGGTATCAACCGAAACGACCGGTGATGTATTCTTCTGTTTTCTTGTTGCTGGGGTTGGTGAAGATGGTGGCGGTGTCGTCCTCCTCGATGATTTGCCCCTTGTAGAAGAAGGCTGTGCGATCGCTGATGCGGGAGGCCTGCTGCATGTTGTGGGTGACAATGACGATGGTGAACTGCTTTTTGAGCTCGAGGACGAGTTCTTCAATCTTCAGTGTTGCTACAGGGTCAACCGCGCTGGTGGGCTCATCCATGAGGAGCACTTCGGGTTCTGTCGCAATGGCGCGGGCGATGCAAAGGCGTTGCTGCTGACCACCAGAGAGGGCCATACCGCTCGCCTTGAGCTTGTCCTTCACCTCATCCCATATGCTTGCTCCGCGCAGGGCTTGCTCCACACGGTCTGCGATTTCGCTGCGGGAGAGCTTGTAATGAAGGCGCAGGGGGTAGGCAACGTTGTCAAAGATGCTCATGGGGAAGGGGGTGGGCTTTTGGAAAATCATGCCCACGCGGCGGCGCAGCTTGAGGGTGTCTACTGTGGGTTCTAGGATATTTTCCCCGTCGAGGAGGATGGAACCAGTTGCTACCTGACCGCGGTGTAGTTCAAAAATGCGGTTGTAGGTGCGCAGGTGGGTGGACTTGCCGCAGCCAGAGGGTCCAATAACAGCCGTTATCTTGTTGGCGCGTATGTCGATGTTGTTGTCGAAAAGTGCTTGAGAGTTCTTGTCGTAGAAGAAGTTGAGATTGCGTACAGCGATTTTGATTTCGTCGCCATTGGCGGATCTAAGGGGGTTATGTGTCATGATGGTAAAAAATTATAGTATGATATTAAAGTAATGCTTGTGTGATAGCGAGGTTTATTATCGCTTATTTCTGTCGCGGAAGAAGTAGCGTGTCGCTATATTGACGATGAGGATGAAGGCACAGATGACTAGTGCCGCTCCCCAACCAACTTGGCGTTCTGCTTCGAAGGCGGAGCTCATGCTGTCATTGATAAAGACAGGCAGGTTGGGCGTGGGCTTGCTAAAGTAGCCATCGGGCCAGCCAAAGGCGCAGAATACGGTAAAGAGCAGAGGTGCTGTCTCCCCAGCAACGCGGGCAAGGGAAAGCAAAACACCCGTGGCAAGACCGTTTTTCGCCGCGCGAGTCACGATGCAAAGCGTGGTGCGCATGCGTGTCATGCCCAGCGCAAGGGCAGACTCTCGCAGCGTGTTGGGCACCATGGCAAGCATGTCTTCTGTCGTACGCATAATCACAGGGAACATGATGATGGCAAGGGCGATAGAACCTGCAAGACCACTAGGACCCTCCATGGGGATGACGACGAGGACGACGACAAAGAGACCCACGATGATGGAGGGCACACCCATGAGGACGTTGGCGCAAAAGCGCAGGAAGGCTGCCAGCACGTTACCCTTGCCAAATTCGGAGATGTAGATGCCTGCACCCATGGCGAGAGGAACACTAATGATGGTCGCACCTAGGGTGATGTAGATAGTCCCCAAGAGGACATTGGCAATGCCCATGCCCGCCTCGCCATTGGGTAGCGTGGTGGAGGTCAGGAAACTGAAATCAGATAGCATGCTGCGTCCGTGATCCCAGACACTGTAGAGTATCATCCCCATGCCGCCTATGGCTATGGCAATGGAGGCAATGGAAAAGAGCATGAGCAGCACGTCCCAGAGCTTGCGGAAGAAGAGGGGGCGCGTTTTGAGCTTCTTTGTAATTGTAGTCATGTGATATAAAAAATAGTTAGAGGATGATAATGCTCTTTAGCGTGCCTCGCCGCGCTTTGCGCTGGTGAGGTGGAGGTAGTATTGAGAAAAGACTTGGATGGAAAAGCTGAGCACCAGCAGTATCAGACCAAGGGCAAAGAGTGCGCTGAGTTGCAGACCATCTGCCTCGGCAAAGTTGCTGGCCAGTGTGGCAGCTATGGTTGTACCGCTGTTGAAGATGCCTTCTGGCTTGATATCAAGGACACTGCCTATGACAAAGAGAACAGCCATGGTCTCGCCCAATGCGCGACCCATCCCCACAAAAATACCACCGAGAATGCCGCGTATGCCGTAACGCATGATGACATCACGTGTGGCCTCCCAGCGTGTGCAGCCTACGCCGTAGGCAGACTCTTTGAGCATGGGGGGAGTCATGCGGAACACGTCACGCATAATAGCGCTCATGTAGGGCAAAATCATCAGGGCAAGGATAATACCCGCAGTGAGGAAACCAAAGCCATTGTAGCCTTCGCCAAAGAGCCAGATGGCGGATTCCTTTACCCACATGGGCATCCAACCATTTTCTGGGTTGGCTTCTAGCATGCCGATGAACACCTCACCCTCCCAGACGAGGTCAATGTCGAGCAGACCAGCAATAAAGGGTTGTACTGTTTCTCCCATGAAGGGGACAACAACGAAAAGACCCCAGATACCATAAATAACAGATGGAATGGCAGCGAGGAGGTCAACGCCCTGTGAGAGCGGGCGAGAAAGCCAATCTGGCGTTTCTGTGATAAAGAGTGCGGCCACGAAGGCAAGGGGTACAGCAATCACTAGAGCTATGCCCGTGCACATGAGAGTGCCAAGAATGTTAGGCCATGCGCCGTAGATGTCATTGGCGGGATCCCACTCGCTACTCCAGAGAAAGGAAATGCCGAACTCCTTCCACGCGTCAGCTGATTGTATACCCAGCTGGATAAAGATGCCTAGGATGAGCAGACCTGCTATGGAGGCGCAGATCATGCAGGCGAGTTTGAATATTTTGTCAGTGGATTGCATATATTTAGCGTAATGAGAAACGAAAATCAGATAGGGGAGAGGAGGGTAGTAAAGTGGGGACTCAACACATGTGATGAGCCCCCACAACGTGTTATGTGTTCTTCCTTATTAGAGCTTTGGCTCTACTTGGTCAACTACATTCTTAGGAAGGGGGACGTAGTGCAGTTTTGCGGCTGTGTCAGCACCCTTTTCAAAGCACCACATGAGGTACTTCTTGATGGCTGCCTTCTTTGCTGCGGGTGTATCCTTACGCATGAGGATGTAGGTAACACCTGTGATGGGCCAGGACTTGGCACCTGCTACGTTGGTGAGCTCCATGACAAAGCCTTCTGCCTTGCTCCAGTCAGCGCTGCCAGCGGATGCGGAGAAGCTTTCTGGTGTTGGGGCGAGGTACTCTCCGTCAGCGTTTTCGAGCTGGGCGCAGGTGAGCTTGCCTTCTACTGCGTAGGTGTACTCGGTGTAACCGATGCCACCCTTGTTTTGTGCAACCATGTTGCAGACACCGGGGTTCTTTTGACCGCCGAGACCTACTGGCCACTTAACGGAAGGACCTTGACCTACTTCGGACTTCCATTCCTTGGAAATCTTGCTGAGGTAGTTGGTGAAGATGAAGGATGTACCGCTGGAGTCAGAGCGACGCACGACAGTAATCTTGATGGGAGGAAGGCGCAGACCGGGGTTGATGCTGGTGATGGCCTTGTCGTTCCACTTTGTGATCTTGCCGAGGTAGATGTCAGCGAGAACTTCCTTGCTAAGCTTGAGCTGTCCGTCCTTGACACCAGGGATGTTGACAATGACAACAACGCCACCTGTGAGCATGGGGATTTGGATCAGACCTGCTTCTTCTTGCTCTTTGAGGCTGAGAGGATTGTCAGAGCCTGCAAAGTCAACAGTACCTTCTTTGATTTGGCGAATACCAGCACCGGAGCCTTGGCTCTGGTAGCTTACCTTGGTACCAGACTCCTTGGAGTAGTCAAAGGTCCACTTTTGGTAAACGGGGTTAGGGAAGGAGGCGCCAGCACCGGTGAGGTCTTCTGCCTGAGTTACTGTGGCTAACGCGGCGAGCGCGACGAGCATTTTTTTGAACATAATGTTGTTTTGTTTGTTGGTTTTTCTTGGGTTAGAAGAAAGGGGTTATTAGAAATTGATGCGAACGGCAGTTGTGAATGCCCAACCTGTGTAGGCCTTTTCGTCTTTTTCGTTTGTGCCGTGGGAGTTGATGTACTCTGCACCAGCCATGATACGCATGTGGTCTTCATTTTCTGGGTCAACGTAGTAGTTCATACCGAAGTAGAAGCCCTGAATGAGGTCTGCGTAGGTGGTGTAGGTGGAGTTGTAATCGTAGTAACGCTTGTAGGTCTTGCAGGCGTTAGAACCTGCGGAGAGTTGGTAGCGGAAGATGGCTTCAAAGTGATCATTGATGCGGTATGTTGGCAGAACAACGAGACCGAAGACATTCTGAGAGTCATCTTGCTTTGTTTCGATGACGTTAAAACCAGCGATAGCATCAACGAGGAAGGTCATCTTCTCGTACTCACCCTGCCAGCTGAGGGAGACAACATCAACAGCACCTGGGCCTTCGTAGCTCACCTTATTACCAGTGTCTACAGTGTCCTTGCCTTCTTCGATTTCTGCAAAGCTGTGCATGTAGTCAAGGCTGAGGCGACCCTTGAGACCTGTTGCCATGTGGAGGCGTGCACCTACCATCCATGAGGAATCGTTGTCAAACTTGGGGCTTTCCCACTCATTTTCATTAGCACCATTCACCCATGCGCCCAACTGCCAGCCGTACTTGGCCTTCTTGTCGGAGTTGAAGATGGAGACACCGTAGAGCTTGCCAGCGGTGAGTTGGTTGGTGATGAAGGAACGCTCTATCGTGTTAATCTTGGAGCTGGAGGTACGGTATTCAGCTGTGTAGGCTGCTTTGAACTTACCGAGAGTGAAGGAAACAGGCTTGAACTTACCTGTGATGGAAAGGGAGTCAACAGAGTTGGAGGTCTGACCAGCATCCCAGTCACCAGCTTCGTATTCTGCTGCTTTTTGAGCACCACCAAGGTTCCAGATACCTTCTACCTTGAAGTGATTGAAAACTGTAGCCTTGGCACCGAGGCGCAGGCGGCGGAATTCGCTGTTAAAATTTTCTGGACGGCCATCTGCACCACCTACAAGGCGGTCATCACCACCGGAGGGGTCAAGCCAGTTCCACTGATATTGAGCGCGGAAAGCGATGTCGAGTTCTTGGATATAGGGGTTTTCAGCATTGTCGCGTTCTGCGTCAAACCATGCGAAGCGCTCTGGCAACCATTTGTTAAAATCAAAAGCTGGTTTAGCTTCTTCACCCATGGAGAGAGATGTTGCACCTAATGCGAGGGCGGACAATATCAATTGTTTTGTTTTCATGTTTTTGTATTTGAGATATTCGAAGCATCGCTTCGATGCACAGAGTAAACAACAGAGTGGATTTTTTTTCAACTTTTCTACGGTGAAAGAAATGCCACCTTGTGGCTTTGTAATGTGGCATTTTTGTCACATAGAAAACAAATATCTGATATTCTATGCATTACGGGTGTATTGTTAATAAATGTATACAGTCCAATAGGGCATGCTTTTTGCTTTCCAAGCAGGCGATGCTGTGATACCATCCCTGCATGCTTATCGCTCCTTCCATGTTAGCCTCCGATTTTCGACAGATAGCCCATGAAGCTCAACGCGCTCTTGCCGCAGGGGCAGACTGGCTGCATCTGGATGTGATGGATGGTTCCTTTGTGGATAATATATCCTTTGGCCCTGATATCTGCGCCGCCATACGTGCTAGCGTGCCAGCTGACGCCTTTTTAGATGCTCACCTCATGATAGATGAGCCCCGCCACTACCTGCCACGCTTTTTGAAGGCAGGGATGAACCTCATCTCCATCCATGTAGAGAGAGAAGGGGCCGTGGATCTCCATGCCACCTTAGCCGAAATACGCCAAGGCGGCGCACAGGCTGCACTAGCCATCAACCCAGCAACAGCCGTAGAAAGCCTGCTACCCTACTTGGACGAAGTCGACATGATTTTGGTGATGAGCGTCGTGCCCGGCTTTGGCGGACAAAGCTTTATGGGAGAAGTCCTCGACAAGGTACGCTTCCTAGACGCGCAGAGAAAGCAGCATGGCTACAGCTACATCATCCAGATGGATGGCGGCATTGGCACAGAGCAAGCCCCCCTGTGCAAGGAAGCAGGCGCAGACTGCCTCGTAGCAGGCTCTTCCACCTTCAAGGCAGACGACATGGCCGCAGCCATTGCCAGTATGAAATAAAGAGAAAATACGACAATGGATAAAGGAACAGAAAGCTTGCTCAACGTGGGTCTCAGCGTGCTGGCACCCGTGCTCATCCTCGATTATTGCTCAGGAGAAGGAGAAGCCATATGGCAGATGGGAGCAACAGCCGCCATGTGTGTCGCGCTCACCCTACCCATAGGCTACGGCATCTACCATTTCATGCGCACCCGCCGCGCGGATGCCGTCAATATCATGGGACTCATGGCAACATTGCTGACAGCCTTTGTCACCATGTACGCCACAATGGGCGAAGGCGAGGCCATACGCCCAGACACACCTTGGTGGTACGCCATCAAGGAAGCCAGCATCCCCCTTTTCCTTGCTGCTGCCATCATATTGACAGCGCGTGGCACTGGCTCACTGCTACGCGTTTTCATCTACACGGATGGACTCTTTCACATCACCAGAGTAGAGCAGGAAGTGGAGAAGAAAAAACTGCAAGAACCCTATCAGCGCATCCTGTGGAAAGCCAGCCTCATGACAGCCGCATCGTTGGTAGTCTCCTCCGTGGGTAATTTTTTCCTTGCCCTTGCCTTCTTATTACCCGTAGTAAAAGCCGAGGCATCAGAGCAAGCAGAACTCTACAACTACGCCGTCAGCGACATGACCTGGATGGGCTATCTGGTGATAGGACTACCCATCATGGGGACATTCTTTTATGTGATATTCTACCTACTGCGCCAGCTGCGAGAGCTAACAGGCCTCCCCCGCGAAGAGATATCGCAGATGTAGGAAATACTTCCTTCTTCCCCCGCCTCCCTCCGACCTGCGCGAAGCGTTCAAAAGATCCTTAAGAACGAAGTTCTTGAGTGCGCTCAAGGGCGCAGTCCCTTGCAGGTGCAGGACAGAGTCCTGCAAGAAGAGCCGACGCGCGCCAGCGCGAGGCGGCGACAGTCCCTTTAAAAATCAAAAAGCCCGCCTAGAAAAGGCTGCATGGCCTTCCTGCCCAGCTCCACTGTCGCCCCTATCAGGACTCGCGCGACAGCGCGACACTTTTCTTACCGTCGCCAACGCGAAAGCGTACAAAAGCCGCAGGTTCGAGTCCTACAAGTCGCAGGTTCGAGTCCTACATAAGTATCTAGCAAGTCCTAAAAACCCTCCTCAATTCACAATCTCCTTGAGTAACTCTGCCATATCAATGTGAAGAATACGGCACACATCCAACACCTCGCAGAAGGTAAGATAGCGTTCGCCTAGCTCATACTTAGAGACAAAAGACTGCGGTGCGCCAAAGGCTTCCGCAAGCTCAACCTGAGACAAGCCTCTTTCCTTGCGCTTCATCTTCAAATAATCACGCAATTTTTCTTCTCGCTTGCTATATCGTTGTCTGAGCATAATTTAATTCAGAGTTGTCTACTACAGGCATGCTAGATTGGGGTGATCTCCTTCATATTCTTAGTGTAGAGCGTGAGAATGCAAAGTTTATCGCAGAGCTAAGTTATTTTAGACGCTGCGCCTTGGGGAATAATTGCTTTAAAGGCGTCTTCTCGTTGGTGGGGCTTCCCGATACAAAAAAGCCCTCTTTGTATATCAGAAGAATGTCGTTAATATCGGCGATTTTCTCCTTGCTGTTGCCATGAGTATCTCTGAGCTTAATGAGTTCTTCGGCGGTGATGCCTCGTTCATAGAGGAAGGCTGCCAAGGGGGGATAAGTCGCCTCGGCAGGAATGCGCTTTAAGCCAAGCAGGCAGATACGAATGGAGTGCCTTGAATCCAAATTTTTTATTAAAGAAGCTAGCATAAAAGCGTCTTTCTCGCTAAGAGGCTCTGCGCTCAACTTGCTTTTACTGATGGTGTCGACTAAGCGAAGAATCTCAACATCTGAATATGATTTTAATAATTGGAGCAATTCTGGATAGAGGTCAAAGCCATGCTTGAGGGCACCTTGCGAAATTAGTTTACGATAAGCGGAGATGTAAAAAATCCTCATCACAGCATGCCTTTTGGCGCATTTTGGCGACAATTTGTAGCTTTTTGGGCTTACATAGCTCGCTATGCGCACCCAAACGCCACAAATTTTCATCCAAACTGCTGCCAAAATGCAAAGCTGCTAATTTTGCAAGATGCCCTTGAGTTTAGTTGCATTTTTTTGAGCAAGAAAATATTGCTCTACCTCCTTTTCCAGAACAATCAATGCCTCGTTGGCGCAGAGTTGATGATTGATGCCGAAAAGTGCTAATAAAAGTAGAATGGTGATTTTCATTTTGGTTGTGTGTGGTTAAATTTGCCATATGCCGCCATTTTCCCAGGCGCGTTGGAGGCTTGCTTTCACATCTGCTGCGGTCCAGCCAGATTGCCTCAGAGATTCGATGCTACGTGCGCCGTCGCGTTTTGCCAGCCGCTTTCTACCCTCGTCTCGTAGGAGAAGGTGGTGATGGTAGCGCGGGGTCTCCAAGCCCAATAAGCCCTGTAACACGCGGTGTATGTGCGTTGCTGCAAAGAGATCCTCCCCGCGGCTGATGTCTGTCATGGACTGATAGGCATCATCGACAACGACGCAGAGATGATAGCTGGCGGGAAATTCCTTGCGAGCTAGGACGGGGTCTCCCCAGTCGCGTGCTCTGCTTCTTTGCACACCACATCTGCTATCCTCCCAGTGGAGTTCTCCCAGTAGATCATCCGCACGCCCCATGTCGAGCCTCCATGCGTGAGCATCGCCTCGCGCTATGCGGGCTTCCCTCTCGCTGTCGCAGAGTGTTCTGCATAGCCCCTCATACTGATAGCCTAGTTCCTCATGTGGGGCGCGTCCGCTCTCCAGAAGCTGTTGCTTCATCTGCGCTCTGGTGCAAAAGCAGGGGTAGAGCACGCCCTTGTCCCGCAATTGCGCCAAGGCCGCCTCGTAGCGTGCAAAATGCTCGCTCTGTATGAGCTGCTCTCCCTCAAAGTGTAAACCCAGCCAATCTAGGTCTCTGTGCATGAGACCACTCCACTGCGGCTTGCAGCGTGTGTCTATGTCTTCTAAGCGCAGCCAGCATTCGCCACCCTCTCGGGCGGCGAGTTGCAGGGCTTCCCATGCGGCATAGAGATGCCCCACGTGCAATGGCCCACTAGGTGAGGGGGCAAAGCGCGTGCGCATCAATAATTGGCATTGAGGATGAGACTGCTTGCCTCGTCTATGCCCTTCTGAGCTAGGCGAGAGCTGGGATGGAACACCTTTGCACGGTAGTAGGCGGAGAGGGCAGAGCCAATCTCGTCCCTTTTCATGCAGTCGTCCGCGTCCTGTAAAGCCTGTACGAAGTCGTGAGCCTCTGTTTTGTAGTGCGCTAGTGCTCGGTTGAAGACCATGTCCTTGTTGTAGCTAGGTTCTTCTTGTTGCTTGGCTAGCAGCATTTCATAGGCGGCGGCGGGTCCCATGCGCTTGTCTTGCTGGGCAACGCCTTCTAGCTGGACAAGCATGGCATCGAGTTCTCCTACGGCAGTGAGAGCCTCTTTGTACTGTGCCTTGAGTTCTGGGTCGATGGCGACGACTTCAAAGCGTTCTTGCTCTTCGTAAATGGTGCGGAAATCACCGCGCGCGTAGAGGCGTTTGAATTCCTCCTTCTGCGGTTCTTTGTTGTCGAGATCCATCAATTGCTCCTCAGCTTCATCGAGTCGAGGGTTGGTGGGCCAGATGATACCTGCCTGTGTGACCTCCTTGTTAAAGAGCTCGTGATTGCCTGCAAGCTGAGCCTGCATGGCGTTGCGCAGATGCAGATTGCTTTGGCGTTTCTTGCCAGAGCAGTAAGAGCGTATCATGCTATCATCAAAGTCCACGTCCATGGCCTTCATCTCTGCCGCTATCTCTTCGGCTGTGCCGTAATCGCGGGCGTTGAGGGCGGTCATGGCCTGCTTGCGCAGTGTCCAGTACTTGGCTATGCGCATGCGGCTAGCCGCGGGGAAGGTGACGACGCTGTGCATGTACTCACCCACGGCAACAGCGTTGATGAGGTGGTTTGTCGCATCGGCCAGCTTGCTCTGGGCAAGGAGGTTGTGGACGGCCTGTATGCTTTGGTCTGCGTCACGTCGTGCGGCACTGGCCAGTGAGTCCATGGTGTTCACGGTGGGGGGCATGCCCGCCACATCTTGGAACATCTTGTTGGCGTCGGAGTTTTTGTCTAGCTTGAGTTGTGTGTCACCGTCGCTGAATATGTGGCGGTAAATACGCGCGGCAATGACGACATGGTCAAAGCGTCGCTGCATGAGCATGCCTAACATCATGCTCTGGTAGTTGATTTTGGCGGCGACAGTGGTGGCTGTGTTCTCTGCCTTACCCGCAACCTGCTCTGCTGTCTTGGTGACAATGTCTTTTTGGTTGTAGGCGATGAGTGCCTGATTGCGTGGGGTGTGAGCCATCTTGCGCTTCGCAGCGTTGCTCTGCGCCATGGCGTTCTGGTTGGACACCTTGTTGGTTTTATCCTTGAGTTCCTGTATCTCATTGCCCAGTTGTTGGTTGCGCTGGTTGCGTGCATAATTGAGGCGCTGGGCATCTAGGGAACTGGCAATCGCGCTGGCTAGCGTGAGGCTCTGCCCGCCATCGGCATCGTAATCACCCACATCGTAGAGGGCATTGCCTATTTTGATGAGGGTTTCACTGCCAACGATGTAGCGGCTGTCACGGCTCTTTGTGCGCGTGGATTCGAGGATGTTTTTGATGCGATTGCGGTAGCGTACGGCTTCCTCTGTCTCATCTGGTACTTGCTGGAGGTACTTTTCAAATCGGGCGCGGACGACAGCGTTGTTGCCTACGTCGATTTTGGATCCATTGTATGCCATGGTATCCGATGCTGGGTCGAGGAGGGGAATCTCCATGCCGAGCAGCTGCGGGTTGGTGGGTTCTCCATCAACGTGGTTCGCGCCTTGGCTGTCTTCTGCGCGTGAGACGCTGCGCCCCGATGCGTCAAAGGAGGATGGCATTTGCGCGTGGAGCTGAGATGCACCCATGGTAAGGGCGATGATAGTCCTAATCTTCATATGGCTGTGTTTCTATTGGGGTTGCTTAATCTATTGCTGCATTGGTGACGATGAGTATGCCCTTGACCTGAGAGCCATCTTCAGAGCGTCCTGTCTTGCATTCTACCTCAAAATAAAAGCTGTCACCGCGTGTGATATTGACATCAATCTTGTTCTCCGATGGCAGCAACAGGGGGAGTCTTTCGTCCTGATTGCCAGAGGAGGAGATGATGATGAGGCGGTCATCATGGCGTGTTTCAATATGCTCCACCCTACCCTCTATTACATAGGTATTACCCGTGGAGGCAAAGCGCGAGCCATCGCGTCTGTAGTCAGCGGTTTTAAAAGGTTTTGCCTTGCTAGCCAAGGAGCTAGTCCCACCACCGGAAAAGAGGGAGAAAATATAAATGATGGCACCCAGCACGACAACACCACCAATGATGAAGAGGAGGAGTTGGGAGGATGATTTGCTGCTGCTAGATTGACTAGCTCTTCTTTTTCTTCTGGCCATAATAGAGAGTGGATAAAATGTTAAAATTAGTCCCAACGCTTGCGCATGACACCCATGTAACTGAGACCGATGCAGACGACAATGTGGATAATGAGCACGCCGAGGCAGAGGTCAGACACGGAAAAGTCTGTCTGGACAATGCTCTTAATCGCCTTGAGCACTTCGGCATTGAGACCGCCTTCTATGCTGCCGCTCCATGACCAGTAGGCCGAGATAAAGGGCTGTGTGAAGATGGCGACCATGGGAGGCAGTGCCAGCACGGCACCCGATAGCGGCAGCTGGAAGCCGACGAGATAAATACTCATCAGGGAGCTTTGCTCAGGCGTGCGGCTGTTGGCAGAGATGGCGAGGCAGGCTGAGGTCATCGCAGCATTGGCTAGTATGAGGAAGAGGAGGTGCGTCATGGTATCCCCTCGGAAGGGCCAGAAGTACTGCACAAAGGCAAACATCCAGAGACTCTGCACCAAAATGAGCACCGCGAGGTAGATGAGCTTGGAGCTGAGGTAGGCAAAGGGGCTTGCTCCTGCAAACTTTTCTTTCTCCATGATGAGTCGTTCTGCGGCTATCTCTCTCGCCGCATTATTGGAGCCCATGAGTCCCAGCAAAATGACCTGAAACATGATGATGCCCGAGACAGCGGAGCCCACCTGCGCACGCACTTCTGCTTGCTCTTGCTGCGCCAGCGCATCCGCTGCCACATCCGTCCCCACCGTATCGGTGAGAAGAAGCAACTGCTCTTGCCCTTCACTAGAGAAGAGGGCAACCAAGATGGGGAAGACAACTATCATGGCAATCTGCAACCACAGCTGTCCCTTGTCGCGGAAGAGTATGGTAAAGCGACGCTGGAGCATGACAATGGTCTGGGAGATGGGGTTAGGCAGCTCATGCGTCTCAGGGGACTGCGGCTTGTCATCATCTGCCTTCTTGTCTGTATGCGATCTTGCTTCGCGAATCTCTGAGTTGGGGTAGGAGCGTGTCTCCTGACTGGAGCGTTTGAGCTTTTCTTCAAAGAGAGCCCAGCGTGCGGCCTCTTCGTCCTTAACCGTGGAGGACATGTCTTGCTTTTGTCCCTTGACGCGTTGGGCGTGCTCTGTCTCTAATTTTTGATAATAGGCTTTGCGGTGTTTTATCCAGCTGCGTCCCCATTCGCTAGGCTCGCGATGCGTGAGCAGGGGGTACACCTCCTCAAAATGAGACACGCCAAAGTAGTGGTTCATCATGGCGGTGGGACCATGGTAGGTCATTGCGCCACCGCAAAGCACCATGAGGCTGTCGTAACTTTCCATCTGCGCGAGGCTGTGGGTGACGGAAATAACTATACGCCCATCACGTCGGCTCAGGTCGTGCAATAATTCAACAATCTCCCTTTCGGAGTTGGGGTCTAGCCCGCTGGTCACCTCATCGCAGAGCAGTAAACGCGGGCGGGAGACCAGCTCCATAGCAAGTGCGAGGCGGCGACGCTGTCCACCAGAAAGCAGCTTTACAGGTCTATCGGCAATATCAATGAGCCCTGTTTCCTCCAACACATCGTCGATGATGGCGTTAATCTCATCCTCACCTGCACTGATGCGGAGGCGCGCCGCGCTCTCAATATTTTCATCAACTGTCAGGTCGTCATAAGCGATGCTAAACTGTGGGACATAGCCTACCTCACCCGGTTCAAAATTTTCTTCCTCTAGGTTCACGCCCTTCCACCAAAACTCCCCGTCCGTGACTTCTTTGATTTCGGCTATGGCTTTGAGTAAGGTAGATTTACCGCAACCAGAAGGACCCACGATGGCCATGAAGTGACCCTGCGGGACGCAAAAGTTAATATCATGCAGCAGGAAGAGGGGATCTTCATCTGCGCGTGCTATCTCAAGTGAAATGTGACGAGCTTCTAGCATAAAGGATGTTGATTAGGCTAAATATAACATAGCGCATCCTAACAAGGCAAGCATATTTTTCCCACGGAAGGGTGCTGCGAGGCTTTACACAGGAGGCAGTAGCAGGGAGGCAGGGGCTGTGTTTTCCTCTAGCTTTCCGCGCCATATGGCGGAGGTTTCCTTGTAAATGCTGAGTTGAGCCATGATGATGGCATTTTCGCAGCGTTTCAATGCCCTGTAAATCAAAGGGTGCTGACGAAGTGTGTCATCAGAATTGACACGCGCTACGATATAGTCATAGGCCTTTTGTGCATCTTGTAGATGCTGGACAGCTGAGAGCTGCTGCTTTTCTATTGATTGGATGCTATCGGGGTCGATTTGCAAGATAAGCCGTGCATTGATGCTGATTTCCATACAACGCAGTATATCAATAAAGATGCTGTCTTGGCGCATGAGCCTATGGGAGCGCGCCTTGTCGAAGAGCTGTTGCTTCAAGTCGGATGATAGCTTGCCCTCTTGCTTGACAAAATGGTAGAGAGGTATCATGCTCCACTCCCAGAGGAGCAAATCGCTGCCACTAGCTAGCGGGTTGGCTTGGTATTTCGAGGCCTCCAATTGCTTTGATAGCACCTTTTCCACCTCATTATAGAGCTCTAAGGCGCGTGAGGCATCCGTGCTCATGAGATTGGTGACGCGGTAGAGGCGTACACGGAGCCAAAAAAAGCTTTCCACCTCGCTCATGCTGCCCTCGCGCCAAAAGAGCTCTTCGGCGCGGACGAGCATCTTTTCAATAGCATCACCACGCTCCCCTGACCTATAAAGCATATGGGCGTGCAGCAGGAGGGGCATCGCCTCGTTTTCCAGCTGCTCGGCAGCTAGCTGGGCGGATGATAGGGCTGCCTCACTGGGCTGCGGTGCATCCGCCTCGATGTAAGCCCTCATGTAGTGTAGACTGGGATGTACATCGTCCCCTTTCAGTACCTCATCTAGCAGAGAAATAGCCATCTCCTGACCTGCGTTGGCATGACCAAATTCATCATAGCCATCTTGCAGCAAGAGAGCTGCCCAGAGGCGGCTGAGAATGTCCGCCCTGTAGCGTATAGCAAGGGCGAGAAAGTGTTCCTTCGCCTTATCCTCCTGCTGGCTGATGAGGAGGTAAAGACCATCGAGGTAGCGAGCCTCTAGGGGAGTGGGGATGTAATCATCTGACAGATTGCGCAGGGCGTCGAGGTGTTTTTCCTCTGCCCCAGCTGCTAGTATCAGGGCACAGAGAGCCAAGGGCTGCTCTGGGGCGATAGCCAAAGCCTGTTGCAAATCGCGCTGTGCTGCGGGCAAGTCGCCTAATACCAGTGCCTGCATGGCGTAGCGCAGGTGCTGGCGCAGCATGGGATCATTGTCCGATAGCACCAGTGCAGGCGGAGTAACCACCTGCACCGCGAGCCATGCGGCAGAGCTAGCAGCCAGCATCGTCATCTCATTACATCCTTTCGGGCATGACAATACCAAAGAGACCCATGCCCTGCTTCAGAACGCGGGCGGTGAGCTCGCAGAGCACAAGACGTGACTCACGAGTCGTTCCCTCACTACGCAGGACAGGGCAGGCCTCATAAAAACTATGGAAAGCGCGAGCCAGTTCGTAGAGATAGCTCGTCAGTACATTGGGACGGCAGTCATCCAAGGTACTGGGGACAACCTCGCTATAGCGTGTCAGCAGGCGTGCTAGATGGATTTCTGCGGGCTCTGTCAGCTGCACATCAGTCACTGCATCAGCTGCACCTTCTCCCGCCTTGCGGAAAATGGAACGCACACGCACGTAGGAATTCTGCAAGTAAGGAGCAGTATCGCCAGAAAGCGAGAGCATGCGATCCCAGTCAAAGACATAATCACTCAGGCGATTCTGGGAAAGCTCTGCAAACTTCACCGCGCCAATACCCACAGCATGGGCAACAGTTGCGCGCTCCTCAGCGGGCATATCGGGACTCTTCTCCTCCACCACACGGGTGGCGCGGGTGACAGCCTCATCAATCACATCTTGCAAACTCACCGTATCGCCAGAACGCGTCTTGAAGGGCTTCTTATCCTTCCCGAGAATAGAACCAAAGGCAACGTGGCGGTAATCGCCACCTATGCCGCGCATGCGTTGAATGTCAAAAATTTGCGTAAAGTGCTTTTCCTGTGGAATACCCACAACATACCAGATGGAATCCGCGTCAAAGTGCTCCTTGCGGTAATCTAGCGTCGCAATATCCGTTGTCGCGTAGAGGAAACCACCATCTGCCTTGCGAATGATGGATGGGACAGCAACCCACTCCCCATCCTTTTGCATCAAGAAGGGATCTTTTTTGGGCTCCAGCTTCCCATCGGAAAAGACGCAGATCGCGCCATCACTCTCGCGGGCAATGCCTTGTTCTATCAGCTTATTGACCAGCGGGGCAAGCGCATCATTGTAGGCACTCTCACCCAGCCAGTAATCAAAGTGAATATCCAGCTGGGCATAAATCTTATCAAGGCTAGCGCGAGAAAGCTCAATACAGCGCGTCCAGATGGCAAGATTTTCCTCGTCACCTGATTGCAAGCGTACAAGCTCCTCCTTACAAGCCGCGAGCAGGGAGGCATCATCCTTGCAGCGAGCATTCACCTCCTTGTAAACGCGCACCAACTCATCAATACAAGCCGCGTTGAGAGCAGACTCATCGAGAATATTCTTCCAACCCCAGAGAATCATACCAAACTGAGTCCCCCAGTCACCAATATGATTATCTGTTACCACCTTGTGACCCATAAAACGCGCAAGACGCGCGAGGGCATCACCAATAATAGTACTACGGATGTGACCCACGTGCATGGGCTTTGCCACATTGGGAGCGGAGAAATCAATGACAATGGATTGGGGAGACTCCACCATGGCTACCCCGAGGCGAGGATCGCTGAGGAGAGAAAGCATTTTCTGGGCGTAGAACTCTGGCTTGATGCGGAAATTGATAAAACCAGGGCCAGCTATCTCTGCCGTTGCGAGAGGGGTATCGCCTAGAGCCTCAATGATAGCTGCGGCTAGCTCGCGGGGGTTCTTGCCTACTTTTTTAGCAAGCATCATGGCAGCATTGCATTGGTAATCGCCAAAGCGCAAATCAGCGGAGGGCGTGACAATGGGGGTGAAGTCTGCGGGAAGGGCATCACCGAGGCAGGAGTGCAGGGCGACAGAGAGTTGAGAAATGAGCTGTTGGGGGATGGTCATGACGGGGAGTAATATACAGGAAAAGGGGGGCTTTGGCAAAGCTAAAATATAAGCTACGACCTGCTTTGCAGGTCATCGGCTTATCGCGCCTCCTCATCGACCTCCTCGTACACACCTTCTGCTGGGTAGCCCTCTTTGTCCATCCAATACAAATGCGCCTCCTGTACATCAAAGGGGGCTGGTGTCGATGGGCTCATCCCCTCTATTTGGGGATACCTCAATTGCCTCCAACTTGCGATATATGCCCTGTTCTCCTTCCAACCTGGTAACCATATTGCTAGCTCTATAATACGCCTATTAGCCGCCAAGCATGCTTCCCTCATGCTCTCCATGTCGCTGGCTTGTTGCATGCGCTCCAAGGCCTCATCCAGCTGCTTGTCTTCTACGCTATGCAGGTTATATCCCTTTGTCTCCTTGTACTGGGAGTGGAATTGCCTATGCAGCTCTGGAAGGGGTGCGCTTGCCACGTCCGCCCAAAAGGCGAGTTGGTACCGCTTTTCCTCCACTTCCTCCGCGCATTGCTGCCATGTCAGGGGTTGACCAATCAGCTCCACACCGCTCTGCGCGGCAGATTGGATGAGCTGACGTATGAGTACGGTGACTTTCTCCGAGGGGACATAGCATATGCTAAAACTCAGCCTCGTGCCGTCTTCCTTCATCAGGATGCCGTCATTCCCCGCCTTCACGTAACCTGCCTCGGCAAAGGCGGCTCTGGCCTTGCTGGGGCTGTGGGTGTAGGGGGTGATTTCCCCTGCCTTGGGGGTGATTTCTCCATAGCCATCACTAAAGCAGCTGAGGCGGTCATACTCCCCACGAAAGAGTCTGTCCAAGGCGGGGTTCATGTCCATGGCATAGAGTAGTCCTTGGCGTAGTTTGATCTGCGGCAAGCTCTTGCAGTTGAGATAGATGCCGTAGGTAGGTAGGGGATAGTCAGCGATGAAGCGACGCTTTTCTATGCGTCCCTCGTAGACATGGGGGTGTTGCAGCTTTTCCTGCCACGCGGCTATGTTGCGGGTTTGAAGAAATTGCAGCTCCCCGCGCAAAAAGAGCTCCCACACCTGCGCCTCGTCTTGCAGGAAGTGGATGTGTAGCTTGTCAAGGTTGTAGCGGTAGCGGTAATGGGGGATTTCTGCAGCCCACCACTTGGGGACTTTGCTGAGGGTGATGCGGCGGTTGCGCTGGATGTCGCTTTCTTTTAGGGTGTAAGCGCCTGTTGTGGGTGGCATGCGTTGGGCGTAGCGTTCTATGAAGTCTGCCCCATATTCTGCATAAAAGTGGGGTTCTGCGGGACGCAGTAGTTGCGCAATGCGGTAGGGGGCTAGCAGTTGCTTTCTGCGCAGGGTGACGGTGAGGTATTTTTCCTCCTCAGGGTAGAGGGTGATGCTTTCTATCTGCTGGCTGATGCCTTGCAGGGCAAAGGGATCACGCGCTGCCTCGGAGCAGCGGACGTAGATGCCCATCAAGAAGTCGCGCGCTCTCACGGGGCGACCGTTGGAGTAGCGTGCCTCGGGGTGGATGCGGAAGGTGACGCTGCGTCCATCCTTGCTAAGAGCCCACGCCTCGGCCAGTCCTGCTATGATGTCCTGCTGTGGTCTCAGGGGGTGGAGCTGGACGAGGGGGATTTCTATGTTGTCAAAGAGGGTGAAGTTGAAGAACTCAAACCCGCCACCACCAAAGCCCCGCAGGTGGGAGGGGAAGGGACCCACATTGGCGAGGTGTAGCTCCCCGCCTTTCTTGGCGGCGGGGTCGCCTATTTCTACTAGTCCCTCTCCGCTCTGCCAGTCTAAATCGCTGGGGACTTTCTCTTCTGTCTTGATGCTTAATTGGGGCAGGCTGCTGATGTATTCCATCATGGCAGCGGGATAGTCTGCTCCCTGCTCGCTGTAGTCGCTTTGGCTAGAGGGTTGTTTTTTTTCGCTACAGCCGCTTGTTAATAGCAGGCAGAGCAGGGCGAGTAGCAGGAAGGGCAGGCTATTGTGTCTCTTGCTTATCATGGGGTATTATACAAAAAACCACCGACGCTGAGGACGGTGGTTCTTCGTGTTAGGGGAAAATTGGTTTCAGTTGACTTTAGTCCATCTGTGTACGGGTGAAGCCATACTTGCTTTGGAAGCCAAGTTCTTCTGGGAACTCGGAGAAGCCAGACCAAGAATTGTATTCCTTGAGGCCATTGCGTCCGCAGCTGCCTTGATAAGGAGGACGATAGGTGTTCTTGTATGTGGGTGCCCAGAAGGTAACCAACTCATAAAGACCATAGCCCATGCGGTTGAATGTGCGTGCAAAGCCGTCCACAACACCTACTGTTGCACCAGCGTAGTTGCCTTCGCGGCCATTCCAGCGGATGATGGTGAGGGGGATTTCCTCAATAGCAAAGAGGATATTGCCGATGGCGCGACCAAGCTTGCGTGTTGCTGTGTATTCAGAAGCAGGAGGTGCTTGAATATCAGCAAAAGATGTCGCAGCAACGGTGGAAATCAAAGCTGTTGTAAGGAGAAAGCGTTTCATGATGGATGTATTCTTAGCATCTTTTTCTCGGAGACGCAAGCAGAAAATGGAATTTTGTCTTATTTTTTTGCATCTTTTTTTGAGCGTATTGCTCTCGAAGAGGCGTTTTTAGGTCTTGATAAATACTGTAACTTTATTATATTGAATGGTGTAATGTGGGTGCTTGCCTTTTTGTCCTCTTCGCCTCCTGTCTGTGCTGGGGGAGGGCTATTATGATTAAGGCGGAATTCTCCATTGCATGCGAGAGAGTTTTTGTATAATATACGGACGTGAACTGGTCTCCACACAAGCTAGGATTGCTATGCCTTCTTTTGCTCAGCCTCAATTGTCCTGCTCAGCAGCGGCCCACAGCCCCTCCACAAGAGCAGGGGGCTGACGATGATGGTATTATTGAGACGGTGCGTCTAGGTGGTGAGGGTACGAAGCCAGAACCCCAGCAGGGTGTCACACAAGAAGGTATAGAAATACTCGTCCCCGAAGAAGAGGCAACAGACAGTCCCGAGGCCCCCGATAAGGCGAAGAAAGACACCACCGCCCCTATGCACGAGAAAGATGTCGTGCGTGATCCCTCCGTCCACGACCCTTCACGTGTTGCGCATGCGCTGACGCGTGCTGATGCTCGCACCATGTCGCTGACCATCCCCGCGCCCCGCGGCATGATTACTGACCGCACAGGTGCGGCATTGGCCTACTCCGAGGTGGCCTACCAACCCTCCATCCTCTTTGGACAGCAGCAGGATGAAAGCGATGAGCACATCCTCTCCATTGCGCGGCAGGTCATTGCTGACTATGAAGCGCTGGGTATAGAAATTCTCGAAAAGACTGACAAGCAGCTTCTCAATCACTACCACAACCGCTGCTGGTTGCCCCTCTCTATTGGCAAAATAATGAGGCGAGAGCAGATTGCCCCCCTCAAGGAACAACTGCAAGCCATCCCTAATAGCCAGCTAACCGCTCTTTATATACGCCGCTATCCAGAAAAAGCCACCGCTGGTCATATACTGGGTTACACAGGCACAAAGGCAAAGCTGCCCATAGGCCCCATCAACCACAAGGACCCCATTTTTGCGCGTCAAGAAGGACGCTCTGGCTTGGAAAAGAGCTTTGACCAACAACTTCAAGGACGCGATGGAGTTTGGCGTCTCATGTTCAATGAGAAGGGCAAAAAAATCCTTGATGAACTGCAGGTGAGCCCCAAACCCGGCGGCACACTGGTGACAACGCTGAACCTCGTCTGGCAAAAGGCGGCAGAGCAGGCCCTGAGGGAAAACACCGAAGGACGCGGTGCCTTTGTCATGATAGATTGCCACACGGGGGAAATAGTCGTCATGGCGAGCGTGCCCAACTTTGACCCCAATGTCTTCATCCCCTTCATCACCCAAGATGAATACGACAAGCTGAGAAACGACAAGGACACCCCCCTTGTTTCCCGCGCCTTTGCAGGTGTGTATCCACCAGCTTCCACCTTCAAGACCATCACCATAGCCGCAGCCCTGCGCTATAATATTATTAAAGAGAATACCTACATCTACTGCCCATACAGCGTGCGCATAGGTGGGCATGAGTTCCGCAACCACTCCTCCTTTGAGGGCTCTATCAATTGCGTTACAGCTCTTGTTCTCTCTAATAACCCCTTCCTCTACCAAATAGCCGCTACCAATGAGAACAAGCTGGGCGCAGCCCGACTTTGTGAGGTAGCTCGCCGCATGGGGCTAGGCACGCGCTCTGGTGTACCCATAGCTGACAAATCTGGTAACGTCCCCGATGAAAACTGGATGTACCGCAGCTACGGACGTGGCTTTATGGCGGGTGACGCTGCCAACATGGCCATAGGTCAAGGCCCCCTCCTTGCCACGCCCCTTCAGATAGCCCATGCCATGACATCCATAGCCAATGGTCGCTATCTGCCCAAGCTACAACTCGTGCGCCAAATCCATGACAAAGATGGCAATGTCATCTACCAATTCAACCCCGAGGTGCAGAGCAACCTATCCGACATGGAAGAGGCCTTTGCCGTTGTGCGCAAGGGCATGAGCGGGGTTGTCAATGGAGGCACAGGCAGACGCGCCACCCTCAGTTATGTAGAAAATGCAGGTAAAACAGGCACCGCCCAGTGGGGGAAACCCTCCGATGACTGCCGTCTGGCTTGGTTTGCAGGCTTTCTCCCTGCCTCCAACCCACGTTATGCCTATGTGGCACTCTACGAAGGCAGCCCAGGGCAGCGCATATCAGGTGGTCACATGGCAGCCACCATCGTCAAGAGCTTCTTTGAAAGCATACGACCCAGCCTAGAAGAAAGTCTCAAAGAAGACCCCTTTGTCATCAACCTTGAAACGGGACGTATTGACATAGACACCAGCGTCTACACCCAAGAAGAACTCGAGGCAGCACGCGCTGCCGCAGAGCATATGGAGCAAGACCACATACGCCGCGAAGAAGAAATACGCCAACGCGAAGAAGATGCTGACCGCCGCAATAGCACCGACAACTGGGGCAGTGGGCGTCGTCGCCGCTAAAATCAATCTCATCATCCCACACAGCAAATCATGTCACAGACCAATCCTTCCTACCGTCAAATGGAACTCAACCCCAAGGCCGCAGATGGTGCTCACAGTGCCGAAGAAGCCCAAAAAAGCATAGAGCACGCCCGTGCCCAAGCCGACTACTACCAGCAGCAACATATAGAGCTAGAAAAAACAAAGCGCGACAAGCAACTCTTTGCTGCCCAACTTAATGAGCTGGGTATGAGTATACATAACACCACGAGGAGATTGGAACATGAAATCAAGACTCTCGACAGCGAAAAAGAGATACTCACCGAGGTCTATCAATGTCTCACGCGCCACCTCCAAATACTCTCCGCCCTCGACCCCAAGGACTGGAGTAATGAGGGCATTAAAGAACGCCTCCTCGAAGCCCTGCCCAAGCTGGATCGCGCAGAAAATGACCTCAACGAAGCCTACGCTGGCACACGCCGCTACCGCTTTACCAAGATTTTTGACACCGACCCCATGGCAACACGTCGTTGGGGCATAGACTGGACACAGTTGAGGGCAGAGGTACTGCGTGGTCTGTTTTTTCATCTGCCCCTATTTGTTCTGCTTGTCATGGGCTTTGGACTGTGGTACATTTTTTCCTAAATAGCAGCTATGTCAGAATCTCTCATTGATGTCGATTACATCGCAAAACTCGCGAAGCTAGAGCTTAGCGAAGAAGAATGCGCACACTACACCGAAAACCTCGGTATGGTTCTCCAACACATTGAATTACTCAAACAGTGGGACATAGAAGATGTGCCGCCCATGAGCCACCCCATGCCTGACACGGATGCTCTGCGACCCGATAGTCCAGTGGCCAGCCTCAGCAACGAGGATGCTCTCCTCAACGCCCCCGCTGCCCAAGAGGGACAGATTCGCGTCCCTAAAGTTGTCGAATCCGCGCATTAACCTATTTTCCCAACTTTCTGACACATATGTTTTTTGGAAGCATCACCCACTGGAAGCAGCAACTGCAATCGGGAGCTATCACACCCACCGAGCTCATCGAGCAACTAGACGCGCAGATTTGCAGCAGCAATCCCAGCATCAACGCCATCATCTCTTGGGACAAAGAGGCCGCTCTCAAGGCCGCCGCAGAGGCAGACATCAGTCTTCCCTTGGGCGGTATACCCATCCTCATCAAAGACAACATCAATGTCAAGGGTGAACCCATGCGTTGTGCCTCGCGCATGCTAGAAAACTTCATCGCCCCCTATGATGCTACCTGCGTAGAACGCCTCAAGGCAGCAGGTGCTATCCCCTTTGGACGTGCTAATATGGATGAGTTTGCCATGGGCTCTTATGGTAAAAACTCCGCCTACGGCATCACTGCTAATCCCTGTGATGTAGAGCGTAGTCCCGGTGGCTCTTCCAGCGGATCGGCAGCAGCTGTTGCTGCGGGCATGGCCATAGCCGCCCTCGGTTCTGACACAGGTGGCTCGATACGCCAGCCTGCCTCCCACTGCGGACTAGTCGGTATGAAGCCCAGCTACGGTCGTATCTCCCGCTACGGTCTAGTCGCCTTTGCCTCCTCCCTAGACCAGATAGGCCCTCTGGCACAGAATGTGGAAGACACAGCCCTACTACTCAACGCCCTTTGCGGATATGATAGCAAGGACTCCACCAGCAGCCCCCGAGAGGAAGAAGACTTCACCGCCTGCATAGGGCAGAGCGTAGCAGGAAAGAAAATAGGCATACCGAGCGAATACCTCAATGACGGCAACGAAGCCGCCGTCACCGCCTCCCTACAGCATGCCATCGCGACGCTGGAAGCCCAAGGTGCTAGCATCGTTCCTATCTCCATGCCTCACACCGATGCTGTCGTCTCTACCTACTACATCATCGCCTGTGCTGAGGCCTCTTCCAACCTCTCGCGCTTTGACGGCATACGCTACGGACACCGCTCTGCCGAGGCCAAGGGACTAGAGGATCTCTACACACGCTCCCGCAGCGAAGGCTTTGGCGCAGAAGTCAAACGCCGCATCATCCTTGGCACTTACGTGCTCTCCAGTGGTTACTATGATGCCTACTATGGTAGGGCGCAAAAAGTCCGCACCCTCATTGCCAGAGACTTCACCGCCGCCTTTGAGCAGGTGGACTTCATCATAGGTCCAATCTCTCCTAACAGCGCGCCAAAACTGCACAATAGCGGGCTCACCCCCTTGCAAACCTACTTGGCCGACATCTACACCATCCCCTCTAACCTCGTGGGGCTACCATCCATCAGCGTTCCCTGCCCACAGCCAGAAGGACAAATGCCCGTTGGTATCCAACTTGTCGCACCTCACTATGAGGAAGCAGCCCTCATTGGTGTAGCCCACGCGTTGGAACAGAGTTTCAAGGAGGAAGCATGAGCCTACCTGTCATCCTCAGCATAGCTGGCAGTGATTGTAGTGCTGGAGCAGGGCTGCAAGCCGACCTCAAAGCTGGCATAGCCAACGGCAGCTACCCCCTTACCGTCCTCACCTGCGCCGTCAGTGAAGTACCGGGGAAGGTAGAAAGCATCATCGAGATGCCCGCAGACTTTGTCGCAGCCCAACTGCAACTCTGCCTAGAGCATTACCCCGTGCGTGCCATCAAGGCTGGCATGCTCTATAGCCCCGCCATCGTCCAAAGCGTCGCCAAGGTACTGCGAGAACATGCGCCCATCCCCCTTGTCATCGACCCTGTCATGATAGCCACCGCGGGAGAAGCCCTCATGCAGCAAGAGGCCATTGCTTGTTACGAGAAAGAACTCATCCCCCACTGCACCATCCTCACCCCCAACCTAGATGAGACAGCCGCCCTTGTCGGCTCTCCCATAGAGAATGCCCAGCAACTAGCAGAAGCCGCGCAGCAGCTAGTCCAGCGTTATAACTGTGCCATCCTCGCAAAAGGTGGACACCTAGCAGGGGAGCAATGTGTGGACATCCTCATCCAAGCAGATGGCAGCCAGCGCAGCTGGACACACCCACGCATAGAGGGCGTGAGCACCCATGGAACAGGTTGCACCCTATCCGCTGCCTTGGCAGCACAGCTAGCGCAGGGGATACAGCTAGAAGAAGCAGTGGAACACGCCCTTCATTACGTAGAACGCGTGATTAGCCAAAGCATCTTTTGGACACAGCCTGTCCCTATGCAAGCCTTAGCGCAATCTTAAGTCTTCCTAGTAATTCGTAAAGAGGGCTCGCGGAAGGATTTTCGTCAGATTTTTGGAGATAATTTATACTGCTCTGTTATCAAGCCTGCATCGCTGAAAAGATGTCTAGATATTTTTTAAATAAAAATAATGCGGTGGTTCCCTTATTCGTCCGTGTTCCTTCAATCTTACTAGAGAGGACGGCTTCATTAGTGACGTATGACTGTAAGAATAATTCTATGCTGGGCGTTAATTTTGAAAATGAGTTAAGCTCCCCAAGCCTGACAGCAGCTTTCTCTTGGAGTTTAAAGATTTCCATATTGTGGAATTCCCATTCGTCATTAATTTTTGTGGGTACGAAGAAGTTATAAGAACGTCCTTTTTCGTAATGACCTGCACACTTGTGCTCGTTTGTAGAACCAGTCTTTTTTACCATTCTAGAGGCTATAAACTAAAATAAAGAAACTTTTGGCACTTCGCAAATAACTTGTGAAGTGCCTGCGTAGGTAGTTAAGCAGTTTACCTGCCCGATAGGTGTGCAATTGATTGATGGTTAGAGATAAATCTTCTAATCATTAGATATTGATGAAGTTGGGGGCTCGTTATTCTTGCGTATTGTTTTATCTATTTGCCTTTTTGTTATTGAGTTATGTTATTTTAATGAATAATATAATAATTATTATAATTTTAGATGTAATATTTTTAGAAAAAAATAACATTTGTGTTTGACTGGGAGGACTGTTATCGTGTAGTATGAATGTAATATCGTATTTTAAGGCCTTTAGGTCTTGATAGGATTTTAATTCCTTACAGAAAAATAAACAAACCCATGAAACTCAAAATAAATCGTACTCTACGTGCGGCATTGCTTTCTTGCTATGCCGTGGTTGCTAGCCTAACGACTAGCCTCAGCACTGGAACCCTAGCGGTGGGAACAGTTGCTCTTACCCTTCTGTCCGCCCAACAATCCCAAGCGGCGACCACCTTGGAATTTACAACGGTAGGGACTCAGTATCCTAACGACTTTAGGTCAGTGACAGATGATGAATACATCATTGTTAATATCACAGAAGGTTATACAGGAAGAGCGCAGTTGCATTGGACCGCTCCTAAGGTTTATATCAAAACTTTGTCTATTCGCGGTGCTTCCGTAGGTGACAGCATGTACGTGAGAGGTGCTTTGACGGATCTCAGCCCCGAGCTTGCGGCGGGGGGTGCTGGTACGGGCAACATCATGTTCTACAATCCAAATGGCATAGGAGCAGGGGAGTATGCCAGTTATATGTTCGATGGGGATCATTCTGCTTTTTCTGGTGACTTCATCATGGCTAGTGGCAATGAATATGGCTTTGATTATGTTTTCACCAATTCAGATAATACATCCGAGACAGATACACTGAGCGCTATTTCTGGCACGGGAGCCATCGAGATAGGTTTGCGCGAGGAAAAGGTAGGTGACCTGGAGATTAATCGTGCCCAAAAAGTTGCCCATTACTTCTACACGGGTAATGTTAGCATAGACAACTCACACATCAATGCTGGACGCGTTACCCTTAATGCGAGAAGCTCTGGTGTTGTTAATAGTGCAGGAGACTACACCACAAGTCGTAACAGCAAAAGGGATACTGGCGGCGCAACATATACTATCAATTCTGTACTCACACTGAATGCCCTTGAGGTGAATGATGATGTTACGGCTATCTTTACGAAAACTGGCTCTAACATCAATACCATTGATTTTGCTGGTACCAGTTTGCTGACCGTTGGAAATACTGGCGGGATTTCTCTTAAAACTGGTTCATCCACATTATGGGCTGATGCTAGTATGAGCGTCCTTACAGGTGGCTCATTCACTCTAGATGCAGAAGCCACCTTGAATGTCCGTGGTACGCTCACTCTAGAAACTGCCCTCATCAATAATGGTATACTTAATGTTACCGATGCTGCACGCATTGATCTGAGCAAGCTCACCGCTACCATGGAGGGTGAAAAAGCCATCTATCAACTAGCAACGGGTGCGGGTACAGTCCAGTTTGCTGACACGATTGATTGGAGCAATATTGCGGGTATAGATGGCCTGACTGCCAGCACTCATGAGGTCATATTCAATGCTGCCACAGGAAGCATTGAAATCACGCAGCTGGAGCTCATCCTTAATTTCGCGGGAAGCAATGATATTGCGACACCTGCTGCCCTTTCTTGGGATACAACTTCTTTATCTTTTGATGGAGGCACTGCAGCTTTTGCGAATAACTCCAATGTCGTGTTCACTGGGCATACCAACGCGACACTGACTCAAGCCATCACAGCGGCTGCGGTTTCTATCTCTGCCAACTCTTCATTGAGTCTTTCTTCTGGCGGTGTTGCGGCCAATGTATTGAGTGCTGATATGATCACTCTTGGCGGTACGCTTACCCTGATGGACGCAGATGTCCTAGATGGTGCTACTGCCATTGCCTTCTCCGAAGGTGGTAAAATAGTTCTCGCTGATGGTATGAGCCTTGACGGCGCAAATATCTCCGCTAACGCTGGTGCTTCTCTCTGGTTTGAAATAGCAGCCGGCGGTACAGGCACCATCACAGGGCAACTTACAGGCAGCACCACCATGCGTGCCTCGGGTGCTGGTCTCATCGAGCTAGAAGGAAGCCTGCTTGCTGGTAATTCTACCACCACGATTGATGCAGGAACAACGCTGCGTGTCAATGCTGGTAGTGTCGCTGGAGAACTTAAAACACTTGCAGGTGCAGGCACTCTTGAGTTTGCAGGTAGTACAGGCAGCACTCACTTCGCGGTAGATGCCTTCACTGGTACATTGGCATTACAAGAAGGCGCGTCTGGTGTCATCCTTCGTGCGAACCAAGCTGGTGGTAATCGCTATGATTTAATTTATGACGGTACACTAGCCACTTCTGTTCAGCTATTCAGTCTAGGCACGGGAGGTTATGATGTGAATCAACACCATATTGGTAATCTTTCGGGTAATATTAACTTTAGCAGTGGAAGCGCAGGCGGTTCTTACAGGCGCGATACCGTTGTACTCACCATGACCCAAGATAATACTTGGACTGGTACTTGGTCTGGAACTTCTACCCAAGACGGTGGTATGCGCGTTGGTAGTGCAGCAGGTGAACACCACACATTTACTATTACACAGGGTCTCAATGGTGTATCTAATCATAGTCCATGGAATGCTTTCGAGATTCGCAACGCCACAGTTGTCTTTACCGAGGGTGGTACATGGAACACACGCATCGTCTTTGCTGATGCAACATCAGAATTACGCTATGAGGGCGATTCTCAGACTATCTCCAGTATTGGTGATGGTGAGTTGGCGGATGCCTACATATCGGCTTCGCTATCAACTACAAATTCCGCATCGTATACAGTCAACACCTTTGGCTCTATCGTTGTTAACACAGGCGTAGATAGCAAGGTTATCACCGTGGAGCGTGCCAATACCGAATACCGCGGCACAGTGAGCGTTGAATCAGGCACACTTTCCATCACCAATGCGAACGCCTTTGTCAACGCAAGTGCCATGAGTATTTCTAATGGTGTACTTAATCTCAATGATCTTGCTATAGCGACAAATATTACTGCGAGCGGTGGTAAACTAACAGGTTTTGCTGGCTACACAGGTCATCTTGATGTGACAGGAGCTGTCATCGTAGAAGGCTCCTACAGCCCCAATGCCACCGTTGCTAACACAGGTAGCCTCACTCTGCTGGGCACATGGGACTTTAGCACAACTCTCGTCAATGAAGGTAATGTCATCCTTGGTGAAGACATGACTTTGGATCTCACAGGTGTTGTCTTTGATGCTAACAATAGTGTGCAGCTTGTTAGCGATGCTAGCTTGTTGGAAGCGGCCGATTGGTTAACATTTGCTGGTGAACTTGATCTCGACAAGGTTATAGGCCTTAACATGGAAGGACGCGAATATAGCTACGAGAACGGTGTGATTAAATTCACCCTCACAGGTGTCACCCACCTCGTAGAAGGTAGCGATGCTGCCCCAGCCCTTGCCTTCTCTATTGAAGAAGGCACAGACATATCTGGTGAATTGATGGCTAACGGAGACAGCGTCACCTTTAGCAAGATGCTCGATCTCTCTGTAACTGGCAATGTGGAATCCGCCTATGTTACCATAGCAGATGGTGCCGTCGTAAATGTTGTAGATACGGAGTTTGTTTACACGGTGGAAAATCTCGTGCTCGGAGCCAACTCCACACTCAATGCTGGAGACGCCTTTGCTGCTGAGTTTGTGAACATGTCAACGGGCAGTGTCTTGAGCATTGACACGGTAACTGGTGCAACAGTCAGCATGGTTGGTACAGCAGAACTCGTGCTCAATGAAACTTTGGCAAGTGGTACTGTCGATCTAGGCAATATCACTGGCACGCAAGAGAGCAAATTGACTCTCAACCTCGCGGCCGATGGTACGACACTCAGTCTTGCTAACTTTGCTGGCCAGATAGAGGTGCTGGAGGGTATGATGATTGATGCTTATGGTAATTATGCTAGTCTGAATAGCTTGCATCTCAATGCGAACGCGACAGCAGCTGTTACAGGCGCACTCGGGCCAGGATCTGCAGACTTTAGCAATATCACGGGCGAGGGCAAGATCAGTTTTGCGGCTGTAGGTGATACTAGTGAAACAGGCGGTGGTAATGGCAATAGCTTGACACTTACTCTTTCTGATTTGTTTACAGGTGAGCTTGAGCTTACGGGTGGTTTGATCGAAGCGGGCGTGTCCAACTTAGGCTCTGCCTCCTTAGTCACGGTCATGAACTCAGGCATTGTTGGCAAGGGCGCAGGGGTTGAAATGGATGCTAATATAGAAATTGCCGCTTCAACTGCATTTATTGTGCGAGCTTACGGCGGTACGACCCTCTTGCACACAGGTAGTATCACAGGTGATGCGACGACCTTTATAAATAAGACAGATGGCGGCACGACCACTCTTTCGGGCAATATGGACGACTTTTTGGGCACAATTTCAGTGCAGCAAGGCAAGCTCATTTTGGATACAGATGCACTCAACGTTAGCAGGGTAAGCATTTGGAATGGCGAAGATTTTGAACTCGCCGCAGGTCGCAAGCTCACCACTGTGGGTGTGACAGATGATATGCCGTACTACACATTTAATATCTACCACAGCTACGACCTCATCATTGGTGAAAATGCTGTCTTTACAGACAACTTCTACATGCGTCAAGGTGGGAGCACTGTGAATATATCTGGTGGTGGTACCTACATCTTTGATGGTTACATAGGCGCGGATGGCAATGGCTTTGTGAGCAATTTTAACATTGCAGCAAACACCTCCGTCTATGTCACAGGCAATGTGACATCAGCCAACAACAGCGACATGCCCTCCTTCATGCTTACCCACTGGGGGCTGTCGAATGCATCAAGTACATTTAACGTGAGCGGTTTGCTTGATATTACCTCTGGTATCTCCAACAAGGATGGTCTCGGTTACATTAACGTAGAAAGTGGCGGTACACTGGTTCTCGGCCAAGGTCTGTACGCACTTGATTCTAATGATGATGCAGGTGCAGTCAACCTCGCTGTCAAGAGTGGCGGTACGGTGAAACTGCATAACCAAGCTACAAACTCCGCGGCTGGTGTCTTTATCGTTGACTTTGCAGGTGGATCTACTATCGAAGCCTTGGATACCACAACCAACATCACCAACGCCATTCGTTTGAGTGGAGCAGGTGTTGTCCTCCTCACGGCAGATGCTGCTGTCACGCAAGTGAACGTGGCTAGCGTGATTTCCGATGCTGATTCTAACGCGGCTACATTTGCTATCGCGACAAAGGCGGGTCAATCATTCGTTCTCAGTGGGGCAAATACATTCTCCACTGGTCTCAACATCTCTGGTCAGGGTTCTGTATCTATAGAGAACGCGAGTGCCATGGGCACAGGAGCAGTATCCTTCTCTGGCGACACGCTCAATCTCAATGACTATGCTGCCAGCAACGCTCTCACAGCTAATAGCGGCCTTCTTGCTAACTTTGGCAACTACTCAGGGGCTTTGACCGTAGGCGGTATAGTCGCCGCTAATGAAGGTCTGGGTGGCTCTGTTACAGTGAACGCTGGTGCTGCTCTTGCGCTAGATGGCGTCTTCACGCTTACTGATACCATTGCTAACTCTGGCACACTCATCTTTGGAGCAAACGTGGTCTTGGATCTTAGCGATTTGAACACGGTTGCTGGCGAGGAGGTTAAGATCTTTAATAACAGTGGCACAGGCAGCGCAAGTATTGTTGCGTTTGTTGGAGCAGGAAACACTCTGACCCATGACCAGATCCAAGGTGCTGTATCCATAGGTCGCAACTACAGCTTATCCAATGACGGTGTACTCAGCTACACACTGACAGGTGAGACACTGACTTCAAACCAAGCTACCATTACATTGGTAGATGGTGCGACCCTTTCAGGTGGTACCTTTGATAATGAAGACAGCATCACCTTCACTGACACGAATGCTGTTGCCACATTGGGTGGTGATGTGCTTGTCGCGCAGTTAAGAGTGAGCGAAGACCTTGAACTCACAGTAGAGAATAGCGCAGGTAATACCCATAGCCTTGATGTGGGTGAAATCTTCCTTGAAGCGAATGCTCACATGACCATACAGGATGTTGCACTCTCTGTGGACGAGGCGAACCTTGCCGAAGGCAGTGTCTTGACTATGGGCAGCTTGGGTAGTGGTAAGGCCTCTCTCACGGGCACGGCAGAACTCATCCTCACAGAAGGACTTGCCGCAGGTGAGCAAAATCTAGATAGAGTTTATGGTGGTGCGGATAGCTTCCTCTCTGTAGCCTCTGCGGCTACAGGCGATGAGAGAGTCACCCTGCTCACCCCCAACTTCACAGGCGCACTCGTTCTGACAGCTGGTGCATTTGACTCCAGCCTTGCGCAGCATGATAGCTATGCCTCTGTGCACCTGTCAGCCACTAGCAGCTACGAAATCACCGACACACTCGCTGCAAATCAGACGATAGCAGATCTTAGCTCCGATATGGATGCTCTCTTGCAGCTCAATCTGAGTACTGAGCCTACAAGTGGCACCACGCTTACAATTGATGCAGCATTCAATGGTGACATTGAAGTCATGTCTGGCACGCTCAGTGCCTTCTCCACAACAGAAGGACTGGCAGAAGGAGTAACTCCAGAATTGACCAATGTGGGCAAGCTTATCTTCAATGATGCGACGAGCTTGGTATTTAATGTCTCTGAAACAGCCCATGTCTTCACTCCCGATGTAGAACTTGCAGCTGGTGCTAGCACCAGCATACGTATTTGGGGCAATGTTGATAGTGGTGTTGTGCGTGAAATCGGTGGTGCAGTCACTGGTGCGGCTGATACCACCTTGACAAAAACAGATGGAGGTGTGCTTCAATTGAACGACATTGTTGACTTTGCAGGTAGCATTGTCGTCGATAGTTCAATTGGAGCAGGCAAGCTCATCATCAACTCTGACGCCAATGGCCTCAACAATATCACCCTTGATACTGGCACTCTGCTTGATATTGCAAGTGGTAATACGGTTAACACCGCCTCATACACTGGTGGTGGCACGACACTGGTTGCTTTTGGCTCAAGTCTCACGGTGACAGGTGAAGAAGCCTCTGCTACAGTAGGTGAGGCAGCTTCCTTCCAGCTTGACGGCACAGTTAATGTAGAAGGCGCGCTCAGCGTGAACTCTGCTATCTCTAACCAAGGTGCAGCAGGTACAATCAACGTGGAAGATGGCGGCACACTCGTGCTCGAAAAGGGTCTCTACACCGTTTACAATGAGAACGCCTCCACCATCAACGTGAAGGAGGGTGCTTTTATCAAGTTGGGCGACCAAGCCACTGCTTCTAGCAACACAGCGGGCACAGATGCTCACCTCATTGCGAACTTCGCAGCAGGTTCTACCGTCATGGCGACAGACGCCACCACCAATATCCTCAACAATATTAACATGACAGGCGATGGTGTGGTGACTTTCACCACAGATAGCGCTGCTGTCACAGAAGTGAATATTGATGGCATTATCTCTGGTGACGCGGGGCTTACAATCTCAAGTGCAGCAGGTCAAGAATTCTCCCTCAACGCGGCGAATACTTACACTGGTTTGACATCTGTAGAAGGCGGTGCGACACTTGTTGTTGGTCACGCGAATGCACTGGGCACAAGCTCTGGACTTAATGTTACCAATGGTGTTGTGGACTTCTCCCAAGTCTCGGGCATTGGTATCAATGGCATACTCTCCCTTAATGCGAACTCTAGCCTCGTTATGAATCAGCTGAATGGAGTAGCCCTTGGAGGTCTCTCACTTACAGCGAATGAAAAGAGCCTCATCAGCTTTGATGTTCCTCTCGATGCAGAGTTTGACGTACTGCTCTTCTCAGGACTTACAGCGGATGACAGCATCGCAGGCATTGACTTCGACGTCGAAGGCAAGGCTGACGCGGGTGATTACTTTACGGGACTCCTAGGTGAGCTTACCTATGACCAAGCTGCAGGCACACTCCGCTACAACAACTATGACCTCGACAACCTCATTTGGAAGGGTGGAGCTGGTAACTTCAGTGACGCAGGCGGCTGGGCGACTCAGCAGGGTGTTGAAGTCGCTCTGACTGGTACAAATGATAAGAGCATCACCTTCGAAGCAGCGGTTGCCGCTGTCCGCGTTGACGGTGTGTATGACGTAGTGAATATGACCGTTAAAGGCATAGGTGCTGACTACACATTTGAGCTTGGTGATGCAGCTGACTCACTCAATATACAAGAAAGACTTGTAGTGGGTGAGGAAGCAAGTGCCACCTTTACATTCGCTCCCACCTTTGAGGCTGGAATCGAAGTTCTCGTGGATGCGAACAGCACGCTGACATTGGAAGGCACGGACACGCTTAGCATAGCAAAGCTCACCAATAATGGTACAATCACAGCGAATAACTACAACATCACGCTTGAGAATGCCACCACATCATTGGGCGGCATCAGCGCAGCGAGCCTGAATCTCGCTACAGGTGAGAACAGCTTTAACTCCGTCACCACGACAGATGCAGTTAATCTGGGAACGGGCGGTAGTCTAGAGCTTTCCGCGACCTCTAGCATAGGAAGCTTCACCGGTGCAGGCAACATTGTGCTCAACACAGGTGCTGACCTTGAGATCATAGGTACAGCCAACATCGGTAGCTTGACAAGCGGTGCTTCTATAAGCATGGGTGCAGGTGATAATGTTATTGCTACACTGGACAATAGTTCCGATGTCAGCTCCGTGGGTAACCTCACTATCACCACTGTGACGAATGGTGGAGACTTGACCGTGGGAACTCTGGCTGTTGGTGTGACTCCCCAAATTACCTCCAACCTTGAACTTGAAAACGCAGCAAGCTTTGACAAGCTTGTCGTGACAGGCAATGTCGATATCATCGACAAAGCCCTCAGCATCGGTGCAGACTCTAATATCCTTGGAGCGGTCACAGCTTCCACCCTCACCTTGACAGATGGCTCTGCTAGCGTAGGTAGCTTGGTAGATGGTGCAGCACTTAGCAATACTGGCACGGGTACCTTGTCTCTTGGTGCTGATACGACAGTTGACACATTCCACAACGCAGGTACAGTCGATATTGAAGGCGGCTTGACTGTGGATACAGCTGTGACTACTGGTGGCATATTGACCGCTACGGGTGACGTGGTATTGACTGGTACGTCCAGCTTCACCTCCATCAACACTGACGGTGCTATTAGCAAATCCAATGTAGATTTAGAGCTCTCGGTAACAGCTAACAGTAAGGCAGCGAGCATAGACGACGGCACAGCACTCACTGTGGCAAATAAAAATGCCACCTTCACGCTGACAGATACCACAACCCCCACCATACTGAGTAGCTTCTCAGGTGCTGGCTCGCTGGATACTGCAAGCACAGGTGCTCTTACGCTCCAAAATGCCAGCTCGGGCAACTCCATCAGCATGGACGGTAGCCAGCTCAATCTGGGTGGCGCACTCACCTTGACTGGTACCTTGACCTCTGCTGCGGGAACTCTCACGCTGGGTGTGGATTACACTATCATGGCAGCTCCCGTGCTCACCGCACAAAGCGTTGCTGGTTCTTCAGGTCTTAAGCTTGATATCAGCTTTGATCAACTCAACGACTTGGGGCTCTCTCACGAAGGCAGCTACGCGCTCACCGATGTAACAGACGGCTTCGCGAACACTTATGACCTGAGCTTTGCAGACACCAATGATGCCACATGGCAAGTTGAAAACCGCAGCTACACCCTTGGTGTAGACAACGCGGGTCAGATTACCATCACACTTGCTATCACAGGTAATACCTGGAAGAGCGTGGATGGTGTTTGGGATGATCGTTTGGACAACTGGTCTGCTGGTCAACTGCCCGAAGCAGGTAAGTCCGCCTACTTCTTAGGTGGTGGCAATCTGGATGTTGTCGTCTCTGGCAACAAGGAGGTGGGCGAACTGCGCGTGCAGGGTGCTTACAACTTCACAGGAGACAGCATCACCGCAGATTCCTTCGCGCATACAGACGCGATAGTCACAATAGCCAATACTATTACAGTGAATGGCGAGACAAGCATCACTAACGCTGGTACTGTCACACACCTCAGCACTGATGGGGTACAGAGTGGCATCTTGCGCACAGAGCATCTTGACATCGCTATAGGAGCTATGCTCAAGCTTGATGCAGGCAGCAAGCTCTACGTGGGAGAGAATGCAGCTGATGCACCCCATGTGAACGAAATCTTGGGTGCTATCGAAAATGATGGTGAAGTCGTCCTTTACGGTAAGTCTCAAGGTCTGGAATATGACATTGCAGAACTTTCTGGCTCTGCAGGTGATTTGGAAATCCTCGGTGGTGCAGA
>CAYJON010000011.1:0-31902 GCA_964371795.1 uncultured Akkermansia sp.
CGCGTTTTGCTCCTTTCGTCAAGCACGGGCTTGGTAATACGCTTAGTTAAGGGGACCTTGCAAAATTAGCAGCTTTGAATTTTGGCAGCAGTTTGGATGAGAATTTGCGGCGTTTGGGCGCGCATAGCGAGCTATGTAAGCCCAAAAAGCTGCAAATTATCACCAAAATGCGCCAAAAGACATGCTGCAACGCCTGATTTCTGCATCAACGTTTTTTCTCTGACTAATTTTGCAAGGTCCCCTTAATGGCATTGGGTGGGTAGCTACCCTATTTTTTATCAAAATGGGGACGTATTCCGTCATATATGTAAAGCTGATAGTAACTCAATTTGTCATCTTTTTGCTCTAAAATGAATAAGATACCCGAAATAGACCCATCTTTATCAACTTTATCCTTATCAGATCCGATGGGGATGTAGGCCACTAAAAGCTCCTTATTCTCCGATAAATAAAATGAGTCTACGATAATGGGAGCTAATATTTTCTTAATAATGAGAAGTCCAGGTGATATTGAGGCAACATCATGTGAAAGTAGGTAGCTGATACTATCTAGATTTGCTGGCCATCCACAAGCATTAAATAATTCGCGGAGTTCCTCAGAGACTTCCTCTTTTATTTTCATGCTATTAACATTGGCTTCTTTATCCTTGTTGATTCTTATCAGCTCTTCAATAATTTGCTGATTAGCAGAATCGAGTGCCTTTATGTGATAGACAGGCGGTTGATCTTTTAGAAGAGGAATCATAGCTTTTTCAATCTCCTTGAGCTTGAGCTCTGCCTCTTTACATCCAAGTTCTTGCAACTTTTTGAGATAAGCTATTCCTGTCTGAATATTTTGTGGCACTCCTATACCTTTGAGATAGCATTGAGCAAGTGCCCTTATCGCTTCAATATCGCCCGCATCAGCGGCTTTGATGTATTCTTTCAGTTCAGGGCTGTGCTTTTCGTTAGCCAAGATAGGTAAAGTCAAAGCTAAGAAAATGCTGATTATTGACTGCTTCATAAAATTTTAATTGTTTTGATTATGTTAAAATTTTGGTGGATTCACATCAAGCGAGCTTGTGAAATGGAATTTATTGTTTTTGAAATAGAAATTTTTAATCACAACATGAATATCGTCAGCTTTAGATTCACGCGGTTCTTTAAACAATTTTAACGTTAAGTTTATAATCTTTTTGCTACTTTTTTCGTATGTGGCGATGAGAATCACTCCCGAAGCAATACTCGCTGAACAATAATCAGTATCGGGCGGCGTATAAATTGAGAATAACGGTTCTAAGGTAAACTCTATATTCTGTTCTTTAAAGACAGATATAAGTTTATCTAGGCTAGCTCCGTTTTCAATTATAGTCATCGAATGAGCGTTCATAGCTAGTGCTATAACTGGGATGGTATAGTTAAAAATATTCATTTTCTTTGATAACACTAGTCTTGTTGGGGCTTTGCCTACCAGTTGTGCTGGTTGATGGCGTTGCGCATCTCGGCTACGGCTGCTTTCATGCCAATGCTTAGGGCGCGGGCGACGATGGTGTGGCCTATATTGAGCTCTTTGAGGTGGGGGACGCGGGAGAGTTCTTCTAGGTTGCTTAGCTGTATGCCGTGTCCTGCGTGGACTTGGAGTCCCTGTTCATGGCCTTGCTTGGCAGCGGCGATGAGGCGTAGGGTTTCGGTCTCTCGGTCTTCTCCCAGATGGTTGGCAAAAGAGCCTGTGTGCAGCTCTATCATATTCGCGCCTAGGGCGACGCTGGCATTGACTTGGGCAATATCGGGGTCGATGAACATGCTCACCTTGCTGCCATTGGCTTGGAGGGCTGCGACGATGGGGCGCAGGCTTTCTAGCTGACCTGCTACATCAAGACCGCCTTCTGTGGTGACCTCTTCGCGCTTTTCTGGGACGAGGCAGACGAAGTCGGGGCGTAGTTCCAGCGCAAAGTTTAACATGGCCTCAGTAGCGGCCATCTCCAAATTGAGGGGCAGGGGAATGTGTTGCCTGACCTGACGGGCATCATCATCCTGCATGTGGCGTCTGTCTTCTCGGACATGGAGGGTGATGGAGTCTGCGCCACCCTCCATGGCCGCGCGGGCGGCTTCTAGGATGCAGGGCTCTGCGTTATGGCTATCAAGCATGCCTGTGTAGCGGGCTTGGCGTAGGGTGGCAACGTGGTCAATATTGATTCCTAAGTGCATGGTGTTGATGTGGGGGTGAGGGGGCTAAAAATGAAAGCGACCGCCCTTTTGTCAAAGGCGGTCGCTCTGTGTTTGAGATTTAATGCAAGAAGTGGCGCACACCTGTCATAATCATGGCGATGCCTGCGGCATCGGCTGCATCAATGACTTCTTGGTCGCGTATTGAACCACCGGGTTGGATGCAGGCGGTAGCACCTGCCTCAATAGCTGTCTGGAGACCATCAGCGAAGGGGAAGAGTCCATCAGAGGCGATGACGCTGCCCTTGAGGTTGAGACCTGCCTGACCTGCCTTCCAAACGGCAATCTTGGCGGAGTCAACGCGGCTCATCTGACCTGCGCCTATGCCCAATGTGCCATTGGCATCGGAGAAGACGATGGCGTTGGAGTGTACTTGCTTGCACACACGCCAAGCGAAGCACATGGCTTCGAGCTCATCTTCCGTGGGGACGCGCTTTGTCACTACCTTGGCGGCGAGGTTGTCAAGACCCAGTGCGAGGTCGTCGCGCTGCATGGTCATGATGCCACCGGGGGCAGAGCGGATGACGGGCAGCTGGCAGTATTCCTTCCATGCGTCCATGTCTAGGCGCATGATGCGGCAGTTTTTCTTCTTTTGGAGGATGGCACGTGCCTCGGGCTCATAGTCAGGGGCGATGATGACATCGGTAAAGATAGCACCCACGATGCGTGCGAGGGCTTCTGTCATGGGGCGGTTCATGACGATGACACCGCCGAAGGGGGCTTGGGTGTCTGTCTTGTACGCGCGCTTCCATGCCTCGACTAGGTCCTCATCATCCTGACCAACACCGCAGGGGTTGGTGTGCTTGAGTATGCCTACTGTTGGGCGGCGGAAGTTCATGATGAGGCTGGCTGCTGCTTCTACGTCCAAGATATTGGTGTAGGAGAGCTCTTTGCCTTGTAGCTGGGTGACGATGCTGTCAAAGTCTCCGTAGAGGCGGCTGCATTGGTGGGGGTTGTCGCCGTAGCGCAGTGTTTGCGCAAAGGGAAGGGAAAGGGTGAAGGTGTTCTTCGTGCAGTCCTCAGCGCGGTGTCCGAGGTAGTTGGAGATGGCGTTGTCGTACTCCGATGTGCGGGTGAATACCTTGACCGCGAGGCGTTCGCGTGTCTTGAGTGTTGTGTTGCCTTGGTGGCTTTCCATCTCTTCCAAAATGGTGCCGTAGTCAGCAGGATCGGAGACCACGGTGACGGAGGAGTAGTTCTTTGCAGCAGAGCGCAGCATGGAAGGACCGCCAATGTCGATTTTCTCAATGGCCTCAGCGAGTGTGACACCTTCTTTGCTGATGGTGTCCTCAAAGGGGTAGAGGTTCACACAGACAAGGTCGATGGTGGGGATGTTGTTATCCTGTGCTTGCTGCTGGTGCTCTGCTAGGTCGCGACGTTGGAGCAGACCGCCGTGTACCTTGGGGTGGAGGGTCTTGACTCTGCCGTCAAAGAGTTCTGGAGCTCCTGTGTAGTCAGAAATTTCTGTGACAGGTAATCCGAGGTCAGCAAGGTACTTGCAAGTACCGCCTGTGGAGATGAGGGTGACACCTTGGGCAACGAGCCCTTGGGCAAATTGGTCTAAGCCCGTCTTGTCTGAGACAGAGAGGAGGGCGCTTTTGATACGTTCTGTTTGCATACTATGTTCCATTATCTGGAAAATGGGTTGACGCGAGAATCCTACACCTTCCTGTTAGAAAAAGCAAGCATATTTTCTAAGAAGCCCCCCGAGATTGAATCTCGGAGGGCGGGGGTGTTTTATTCGTCTATTGTTTTAATCTTGTTGAACTTGACTGTTGCGCGGCAGCGGTAAACGCCGTTTTTCTGCGACTCGGTGACGTAGATGCCATCCATCACAGGTGCAATGGCTTCGACGGCATTTTTGAGCATGTCAAAGCTTTCGCTGAGCTCATAGGCCATCATGGCAGCTTCATCAGGGACTTCGATGACAGGTTCTGGAAGTTCATAATCATCGCCTTCATAATATTCTCCATCTTCAGAGGGCACTATGGGTGGTAGCAGCACTGCTTCTGGATGCTCTCCTTCATACTTGTACACATCGGCCAGTGATTGCACAATGGGCACAAGGGGGGCTAAGCGCAGCATGGCTACAGCACCTGTTACAGGGGTGTTGCTGGGGGTGTTATTCGCTATGAGCGTGTTGAGGCTGGGATGAGAGCCTATGACCCACTTGCTGTCTGTGATGGTGACAGAGGGGAGGAATTCCTTTGTAAAGATGGGATAGGGCAGCGCGTAGCTGACGGCATTACCCTGCTGCGTTGATTTGAAGGGGAGCAGGGCGCGTACATCCACATCAGGAGAGGTCTTCTTCATGAGGGAATCTGTGGCGGTGAGCATATCCTCCCAGCCCTCTGCAAGGATTTTTCTATCCAGCACATCGGCAAAGATGGCGAGGCGGGGAACGGGCATTTGCATCTCGGGGTTCACCGAGGCAAAGGCAGGGCATGTGCCCGCATTGTCCATTACGATGCCGGAGGCGGAGCTCAGTCCCTTGAGCGCCTTGCCCAGACCTTCTGAGAAGAGGATGGCTTCATCCTTGAAGGTGAGAGCCATGGCAAGGGGTTGCAAGAATTCCTTGGCAATGCTTTCATTAAAGGTCAGGCTAGTGCCCTCTGCGATGGTGAAGACGTGCTCGACTAGTTCCTTGCCGCTCAGCGTCCAAGAGGGGCTGCGTAGGCGAGAGATTTCTGCGTAGAGAATGGTGTTCTCATCATCGGCAAAGGAGAATTGATTGATTTTGCCACCGTCTGCGTAGATGGGGGAGAATCCTGTACGGCAATCCCAGTGCAGGTCACCATCTGCCCATGCAACTAGTGAGACCTCGCTGTCAAAGTCAGGCAGCAGACCCAGCATCTGTGGGGTGAGCACGCCAATGCTCTTGGCCGCGGCGGCGATTTTTGCGCTTTTCTCGTTACCCTTTGCCTCTGCTAGCTGCGTGAGCGCGAACTGTGCTACAGCGGTAAAGGTCTTGGCATTGGACAGCAGGTTGGTGGCCTTGGAGACCTCTGCTGTGTTCCAGTGGAGGAAGTAGGCATTCTTGTCCAAGGTGGCATTGGCGAAGTCCAGATTCTTGGATGCGAGCATGGATTCTTCTGGCTTTTCTGGGAAGGAGAGCTTGTCCAAATCTGCGCAGAGCGCGAGGCGCACATCACTGCCCACCTTCTTGCAGACAAGGTAGAGGTATTTTGGAGCAAGGTGCAGCTTGTCCATCATGACCTCTACATTATTTTGATGTTCGTAATCATAGTAGGTCTCCAGCCAGACAGAGCCAGAGTCCATCTCATTGATAATGGCGCGGCGGGTGTCAATGCGCAGTATGTCCATGTCATCTCTTTCCTCAAAGCTGTATTCCTCCTCTGCGCCATAGAGCATGCTGCGTAGCATCTCGTTAAAGAAGAGCTTGGTCATTCTGACGTATTGCTCTCCTGTTGCATCCTCGGGGAAGGAGATATTGAGGTAGATGGGATCCATGTCCTCTGTGATAGCCATTTGGGTAGCCTGCTCCAAGATATAGCTCTTTGCTAGCTTTGCGAGGTTTTCTTTGTACTCATCGGATGCCATCAGCGACCAGTTGAAGAGCATGTTGGTGGTCATGGACTGCTCATGGACTATCTCAAAAAACTTCATCCACTGCTGGTAGCTGCGGGTTGTTGTGCCAAAGGCAATGCCAGTGATGGGGAAGAGTTGATTATCAATAGTATGCATAATTTCGTTGTGCATTTCATTGAAGTCTTCCTCCGTGTTATCCATGAGCATGAGATTGATAACAAGGTCGCTATTCATGATAGCGCGGGCAATTTCTCGGATATCGCTCACCGATGTGACAATGCCAGCGTTGCTGGGGATGCCACCTAGGGCAGGAAAGCGTGCAGCACGTTGTTCTACCGTGCTCTGTACCTTGGGCAGGTCTGACTGCGCTATGCGCAGGAGGATATCAGATGGTTTTTCTGTGGATGCGAGGGCTAAAGAGCCCGCGCATAACAAAGCGGGAAGGTGTTTTGTCAGCATAATACTAATGTATACTAACTGTTCCTTCTCGGTCAAGAGAAAAATCTATCAAAAAAATTAGCGTTTGCCATATCGCCTTTCGCGAGAGGCATATTCTGCGAGTGCTGCGTCAAATTCCTTTTTGCCAAAATCAGGCCAAAGCGTGGGGGTGACAATAATCTCGCTATAACTTAGCTGCCAGAGCAGGTAGTTGGAGAGACGCATTTCCCCAGAAGTGCGGATGAGTAAATCTGGATCGGGGATATGGGCGGTGTAGAGGTGTTGGGAGATGATCTCTGGCGTGATGTCGTCTAGGGAGAGCTCTCCTGCGCTGGTTTTGCTCGCGATGCTGCGTAGGGCGTGGGTGATTTCTTGGCGAGAGCCGTAGGAGAGGGCGAGCACGACATGCAGCGCGTCATTGTCCTTGGTCTCTTCGCAGGTCTCTGCGATGATTTGCTGCACATCCTCTGGTAGCATGTGCTGCTCTCCGATGACGTGCATGCGGGTATTCTTTTTCATCATGTCGCGACGGTGCTTGACTAGAAAGCGTCGTAGCATGTCCATGAGGTTGTTGACTTCCTTTTCGCTGCGTCCCCAGTTTTCTGTGGAAAAGGCATAGAGGGTAAGCCATTTGACCCCTGCATCGAGGCAGAGATCAATCACGCGTTCCACAGCTTTGCTTCCTCGTTCATGACCCATAGCACGCGGGAGGAAGCGTTTCTTCGCCCAGCGGCCATTACCATCCATGATGATAGCTATATGTTGGGGGATGCTCATGATGGTAAATCGAGTTCTCCGTACTCTGCGAGTATGGCCTCAACGCGCTCAATATCCTCTGGAGAATCCACGCCGCTGCTTGTTTTGCGACCGCGGTAGTCTACTTCGACCATCTTGATACGCATGCCGTGGTAGAGGTAGCGCATCTGTTCGAGGCCTTCTATGCAGCCCAACTCATAGTCAGATTCCTCTAGTTCAAAATAGCGTTGCAGAGCCGCATAGGTGTAGGCGTAGAGACCGACATGGCGGCGTATGGGGCTTTTTGCCAGTTGCTCGCGCGCTTTTTCGGGCTTGCGAATGGCGGGAATGGTATTTTTGGAAAAGGCGAGGGCGTAATTATCCTTGTCTACCAAGACACAGGTGCCGCTGTAGGGTGTTTTTTTCTTGGCCTCCTGCATGCTGTCATACTCTGCCCAGCTCAGCTGGATAAAGGGGGTGAAGACGTCGCCTTCATACTGCTTCCAGCTGTCAATGAGGTCTTGGATGACCCAAGGGGGGCAGAGGGGGTTATCGCCTTGTAGGTTGATGATAAAGTCTGCCTTTAACGCATTATCCCCAGTGTTGCGTACGACATCCCAGCAACGCTCTGTCCCACTGCGGCAGCTTTCGGCTGTCATGCGGGCGGGTATGCCTACAGAGGCGCAGTAGTCCATGATGCGGTCATCATCTGTGGCTACGACGTAGCTGGCGTTCTCGTTTTGAGAGCAAACGCTAGCGGCTATGCGTGCAACGCGCTCTATCATGCTGACACCAGCAATGAGGGCTAGTGGCTTGCCGGGTAGACGGCTGGATTGATAGCGAGCGGGTATGATAATGAGTATGGAGGGAGACATAGTGTGGCTCTATTCTACGTATCTATGAGGCTGGGTGCAATAAAAAAGGCGGGGTTTTATTATTTTTTTAAATAATAAAACCCCGCCTTGGTGGGAAAAGATTAGAGAGCGGCTTTAATCTGCTCTACCCAAGCGGCGATGCGATCATCAGTCTTGTCAGACTCGTTGTCTTCGTCAATAGCGAGACCAACGAAGTTACCGTCAACGACGGCTTCGGATTCGTCAAACTCATAACCACTTGCGTCTACCTTGTCAGCGATGAGAGTAGCACCTGCCTTTTGGGCAGCAGCAGCAATTGTTGCCATGGCGTTGCAGAATGTATCAGGATAGGAGGAGGAGTCACCAGAACCAAAGACAGCTACCTTCTTGCCAGCAAGAGGAGCGTCTTCGAGGTCTTCAATGATGCCTTCCCAGTCGTCCTGCAAGTCTCCAGAACCCCATGTGGAGGAGCCGAGAAGAAGAACGTCATACTCTTCAAGTTCTTCGAGGTCTACGCCTGCGATTTCCTTGACGTTGTCGGAGTCAACGCCGAGGGCTTCGGCGATGCTGTTAGCGATTGTTTCGGTGTTTCCTGTTGTGGAGCCGAAGAATATACCAATTTTGCTCATAATTTATATTGTGTTTGTTGAGATGTCAAATAAACTGATATCAAACTAGCGTATTGTATATGCTTTGTCAACTAAATTTTTACAAAGCTGTCTTCGCTGACAGAGTTTGCCATTGTCCAGTGTGCCTTGCCTGTTTCAGCAAGGTGAACAAGGGCGTGGTAGCAGTCCTCTTCGTCTGCTTCTGTTGCAGCGGCAATGTCATGCGCTGTGAGGGCAGTGTCGGTCAGACATTCTTCTACTTGGCGCAAGAGTTGCAAGAAGATATTGGCTGCTAGCTTGCCTGCTTGTACACCAGGTTGGTGGTAGGCGTTGATGTGAACAAGGCTGGCATAGAAGCTCACCGCACGCTCGAAGAGGGCGATGAGTTGACCCAGCGTGTAGGCTGTTACTTCTGGTATGGAGATAGTCACGCTGGAGCGACCATTTTCTGCCAAGGCCTTGCGTGTGCCACGCATGAAGCCCTGCAAGTAGTTGCTGGAGGTGAAACCAGGCTCGACATCAATGCCATCAGCGGCAGATTGACGCACCTCGATAAAGGTGGCAAAGAAGTTGTGTATGCCATCACGCAACTGCTGCACGTAGGCGTGTTGGTCGGTAGAACCCTTGTTACCGTAGACGGAGATGCCTTGATAGACAGCATTGCCGTCGAGGTCTAGCTCCTTGCCTATGGATTCCATGATGAGCTGCTGGAGGTACTTGGAAAAGAGCACGAGGCTGTCCTTGTAGGGCAGAATGACCATGTCCTTGAGGCCACGACCTTCACCCGCCTTGTGCCAAGCGAGTGCTAGCTTCATGGCTGCGTTGCTTGCAGTGTCGGTGCTGCGTGTTTTGCTGTCCATGTCGGCAGCTCCTTGGAGCAGGGCGTCAATATCAACACCTTGCAATGCTGCTGGGATGAGACCGACGACGGAGGTGACGGAGGTACGACCGCCGACCCAGTCTTCCATGGGAAAGCGTTGCATCCAACCCTCTGCGACAGCTACCTTGTCCAGTGTGGAGTCAATGCCTGTCACGGCAACGGCACGTGGTGCAAAGGATACGCCTGCTTCGGCAAAATAATGCTGCGCGTAGACCATGCCATTGCGTGTTTCTGGTGTGCCACCACTCTTGGAGATAACAAGCACGAGTGTTTCTGAAAGAGGGAGGGTGTCGAGTACCTTCTTCATCCCATCGGGGTCTGTGTTGTCGAGGAAGGAAAGCTGTAAGCCTGTGTTGGGCAGGGCGTCGGCTATCAATTCTGGGCCGAGGGCAGAGCCACCTATACCTATAACGAGGCAGTAGCGGTAGGGCGTGCCCTCTGGGGTTTGAATCTTGGCGGAGAGAACATCAGCGGCAAAGAGCTTGAGCGCGGCGAGGGGTTCATCTATGGCTGCTTTGATTTCTGCATTGGGGGCTAAATCGCTATTGCGAAGCCAGTAGTGACCCACCATGCGTTCCTCATCGGGGTTGGCGATAACGCCGCTTTCCAGTGCGGCAATATCAGCGTAGGCGCGCTCTATGCGTGCCTGCATGGGGCTGAGGAATTCTTCTGTGAGGGGCAGTTTGGAAAAATCCAGAGAGATTCCCATCTCTGGATAACGGACGAGCTGTTTTGCATAGTCTTGCATACGCGCGGCATAATAGCACAAGCTGTTAAGGGGTGCAACCTTTTTGCTTGCGAAAATTAACACTTCACAGATGCATTACAATAGTGTATTATCCCCTGCGTTATGTCGATTCCGATGCAAAGAACCTTAGCTGGTAGCGCCTCCATGGCAGGCACCTCTCTCCACACTGGAAAGCCCGTGACCCTCACAATCCGTCCTTCAGAGCCTAATACAGGCTTCCGCTTTCGTCGTGTGGATTTGGCAGATAAACCCTTTATTGCTGCACTGGCTGACAAGGTGCAGACCGTAGAACGCGCCACCACCATTGCAGAAGGTTCTGTGAAGGTACACACGGTGGAACATATCCTCTCTGCGCTGACAGGTATGGGCGTTGATAATGCCATCATAGAGATGGATGCCAATGAGCCCCCTATTGGCGATGGCTCTGCTGCGCCTTATGTGGAGCTCATCAAGAAGGCTGGCATAGTAGATCAGGATGTCGCCCGCAAGATATGGGAGATTAGAGAACCCATTCAAGTGGAGACCAAGAATGGCTCTATGATTGTTATCATGCCTGATAGCAAGTATCGCGTCTCTGTCACGGCAGTAGGCCCCGAAGGACGTGTGTCACAGTTCTTCACCACAACAGTCACGCCAGAAAACTACGAAAAGGAATTGTCTGATTCCCGCACCTTCTGCTTCTATGAAGACGTGCAACCCCTGCTGGAAAAGGGTCTAATCCAAGGCGGTACGCTGGATAATGCTATTGTCATCAAGGGAGAGCAATTCATCTGTGCAGGTGGCTTGCGTCACCATAATGAGTGCGCCCGTCACAAGGCAATGGATCTTATTGGTGATTTGTCACTCAATGGACGCCTTATTAAAGGTCACGTGATTGCCATCATGCCCGGTCATGGTATCAATACCATGATGGCGGCCAAGATGCAGAAGAGCTACGCACAGATGCAAGCCATGCGTCCCCGCCCCATTATCATCCCTGATGGTGACCAGATATTGGACACGCAGGAAGTGCTCAAGATTCTTCCCCACCGCTATCCCTTCCTCATGGTGGATCGCATTATTGGCTTTGAGGGCACAAACCGCTGCATAGGTCAAAAGAATGTCACCATGAATGAACCTTACTTCCAAGGTCATTTCCCTGGTCATCCTGTCATGCCCGGTGTCTTGCAGGTCGAAGCCCTTGCGCAGGTTGCTTCTATCGTGATGATGCGTCTGCCGCAAAATGCGGGCAAGATCGGCTACTTCATGAGCTGCGATAAGGTCAAATGGCGTCGCCCCGTTGTCCCCGGTGATATCCTTATCATCGAAACAGAGCTTACAAAGATGCGCGGTGCCATAGGCGTCGCTGTGGGTCGCTGTACGGTGAATGGTGAGGTAACCTGCGAGGCAGAATTGAAATTCATGGTGCAAGATGCGTGATTTTCTGTAAAAATTTGAAAAATCCACAATCAGTACTTGACATAAGCAAAATATCCATTATTATAGCTGCCCGACCGTACGAGACGGTGCAAGCTTCAATTAAAAAAACACATTATGAGTAAGAGAACATATCAACCTTCCAAGCGCTGCCGTAAGCGCCAATTTGGTTTCCGCACACGCATGGCCTCCAAGAATGGTCGTGCCATCCTTGCCCGTCGCCGCGCCAAGGGTCGCAAGCGCCTCCTTCCAAAGGGTGTAGAAATCCACTACAAGCGTCACACCATTCAGCATGGCGTATAACTATACTCAGGTTCACGCCTGATATAGTGTCATGCTAAATAGCAAGGCCCTGATTGAGATGAAACTCAACCGGAGCAATACCATGAAGCGAGCTTTTCAGTTCGCTCATGTGCGTAATGGGGGTATCAACTCGGCAGGGCGTTTTCTTGTGCTTAGTGCAGCCCGACCTATTGAGGTGGGGGCAGAGCCAACACCCACACAAGTGGGTATCATCGTGACCAAACGAGTTGGAAATGCCGTCACTCGCAATAGATTGCGTCGCAAGATACGCGAGATATATAGAGAGCATGCCCAACCCATTGCCAGTGGGTACTACCTTGTTATCATCCTGCGACAACGCGCAGAGCAAGCAAGCTATCAGGAGCTGCAAAGGGACTTTGTCAAGGCAATCCCCCGTCTGCTCCGTCAGCTGGAAAAGGAGAGGTCATGATGAAAAGCATCCTCATCGCCATGGTGCGATTTTACCAACGCTTCATCAGCGCGGCTCTTCACGCCATCTCGGGGCCTCAGTCGGGATGCCGATTTCACCCCACCTGTTCGCACTACTTTATCGAGGCGGTGCAGGTACACGGAGCATGGCGAGGCTCTCTACTCGGTATCAAGCGCATCCTGCGCTGCAACCCATGGGGGTCTAGTGGAGAAGATCCTGTACCCCCAGCGAAGTCACAGAAAACTTCTGCAAAATAACATTTTTAACCCAAATAATACAAACAAAATATGGATAGAACTGCTTGGATAGTCGTCAGTGCCTGTGTGGCCCTGCTGGCTTTTAATTTTTATTGGAATAAGGGTGACGAAGCCCCAGCGAAGGAAAAACCCGCTGCCGTCACCCAACAGGCTGACCCCACCAGTCCCACTGCCCCCACAGCCCCAACTGGCGATGCGAGTAAGGCTGCGACAATTGCAACAGCAGGTGCTGCCGCTACTGATCCGTCAGCAGAGCCCACCACCAAGGTGATTGAGACGGCAGCTGCCACAGCAAAGCCTGTGGAGATTGCCAGCCTCACCAGCTACGACAAGGATGGAAAAGCCTGCGTGCGCTACTCCTTCCAAGACATTGGTGGTAGCTTGAGCTTTGCCGAGATGCTCGACAAGCCCATCAACAGCACCAAGCCCGATTTGCAACAGAACGTGCATATCAACGAAGGGACACCAAATGGTATTGGTACTCTACTGTTCGGTCTCAGTGCAGAGAATGCTCCTCAGTTTGATACGGTAAAATACGCCCTTGTCGAAGCCACAAAGGACAAGGTTGTCCTCCTAGGCAAGATGAAGGACATCAACGTGCGCAAGACATACAGCCTCAAGCCTATCAAGGTGGGTGACGAGGTGAAGGAAGGTCTTGCCTACGCGCTTTCCTTGGAAGTGATGATCGTCAACACCTCCGCAGAAGAGCGTGGTGCTAGCAATTGGGGTATTTATGCAGGTGTTTCTGCCCCCATTTCTACCTCAGAGGGTGGGCACTATAGCTACTACATCACCTACGCTGATGATGACTTTGAAAAGATGGATGTTGGTGACTTCCGCCCGCTGATCTTTGGTTCTGACAAGGATCGTATCCTTGATAATGAGTTAGAGAACCTCACTTGGGCAGGTACGATGAACCAGTACTACGCCTCTGTTATCCAAGCACATGACGGCTCGAAGAGCAATATGGTCTACGCCGCCCCTATCAAGGTTAAATTGCCCGTGACAGGTGAGACAGAAGAAGGTCTAGAGCTTGCGCTTGCTATGCCTTCCTTCCAACTGAGCCCCGCAGCCAACGGCACAGCGCTTCCCCGCGTCTTCAATTACGACATCTTCACCGGTCCCAAGCTCAATATGATGCTCGGCGATATCAACAAGGAATTCAAGGCCATTGATAGCATCATGGACTACGGCTGGCTTGCACTGCTGAGCTACCCCATGAACTGGCTCATCAACATCTTCCACGGCTGGTTTGGTAACTGGGGCTGGGCTATTGTTGCCATGACCTTTGTTGTGCGTCTTTGCATCTGGCCTCTTTACAGAAAGAGCTACATGAGCATGAAGCGCATGAGCCTTCTGCAACCCATGATGAAGGAATTGAAGGAAAAGCATCCCGACAATCCTCAAAAGGTCAACATGGAGATGATGAAGCTTTACAAGGAATACGGCATATCCCCTCTTGGTGGTTGCTTGCCCATGCTCTTGCAGATTCCTATCTTCTTTGCCTTCTTCTATGTTCTTCAAACATCGGCAGAGTTCCGTGGCGCGCCCTTCATCGGATGGGTTACTGACCTTTCTCAGATGGATACAGTGGCAACGCTGCCCATCGCAGGCTTTAACATCCCCATCAATGTGCTGCCCTTTGTGATGGTCATTACAATGGTTATCCAGATGCGCATGACACCTCAGGCGGGTGATGCTATGCAGCAGAGAATTATGAAGCTCATGCCTCTGCTCTTCTTTGTATTCTGTTACACCTATCCTAGTGCTCTTGCGCTTTACTGGACAACGCAGAATATCATCTCCATCGCGCAGACATGGTTCATCCAACGCGTCCCCATCCCAGAACTGACAAAGGTATCTGGCAAGAAGGGTGGTAAGAAGGGCTTCTTTGAACGCATGGTAGAAGCACAGCAAGCCGCTCTCGCAGAACAGCAGAAACGCCAAAAGCAACAGGGTGGTGGCAATAACATGCGCAATGTGACTAAGAAGTAATTTCTCATTTAATAATACATGACACTGCTTTCTCTCAGAAGCTTTGAAACGATTAACCAACTGTGCAAACGCCGCTGTGCGTTTGCACTTTATCGTTTTCCTCACGCGCCGGAGGATAGCTTTTGTATGCAGAGGGATGGCGGCTATCAGTCATGGGGCTCTATCACAGATATTCCCGATGGTGCGGGCTTTATTATGGCTCCCTTCACGGCGCAAGGAGGAGATATACTCTCCATAGTCGCAGAGAGGGATGAGCTACCCGATACGATGGCATGGGATCTGCTGTCCGATGGCCCCTCTGTGTCAAATGCGGTGGAGACCAGTAGAGAAGCCTACGAAAAAAACTTTGCACACTACCACGCTGCTCTCCATGATGAGAACAGTGGTATAGAAAAGCTGGTCCTGACGCGTCAGCTGCATGTGCCGCTGCCAGCAGATTTTTCTCCTGCGCATGCCTACCAACGTGCCTGTGAGCGCAGTCCTCATGCCTTTAATGCCCTCGTCCATAGCCCGCTGACTGGTACTTGGTTGACCAGTACTCCAGAGCTGCTTCTTGGCGGGGCAGCACCTACTTGGCAGTGCATCTCTCTGGCTGGTACGCAGAAGAGAGGAGGGCAATGGAGCCTCAAAAACCGAGAAGAGCAGGCCTACGTGAGTCGTCACCTGCGGGAGCTCTTCACCCTTCACCAGCTCCCATTCCAAGAAGGGCAGACGGGCAATTACGTCGTAGGTGATATAGAGCATCTGTGTACTAGCTTTGATTTACAAGTGCCTCGTGAGGGTTTGTTATCTCTCTTGCAAGAGCTTTCTCCCACCCCTGCTGTGGCGGGTTATCCCCGCGATGCAGCCCTGCGCTTTATGCAAGAAAATCCCGACACAGAGAGGGAGTACTACACGGGCTACCTCGGAGTCTATGACCCCAGCGGACTCAGCACGCTGCATGTCTGCATACGCTGCATGAAAATCCTGCCCACGCATGCTCAACTTTACGCAGGTGGTGGCATTATGCCTGATTCTCGATTGGAGGAAGAGTGGGAAGAGAGCCGTCTGAAGCTGATGACCATGCAAAGCCTGCTGGGCTGAGCCATCTTTCGGGTTGACTTTCTCGTTGGCTGTGTTATGTTTCCCCTATGTTAAAGCATACACTCTACAGCCTCCTTTCTGCAACTTTGTTCCTAGGGGTACTTTCTACTTCCTATCTGGGTAACACAGCCAGCGCAGAGCAAGAAGCAAAGCCCAAGAAAAATCAACCCACCGAGGTGCAAGCTGTCATTAAGAAGCTAGACTACCTGAAAACAAGAGCCAACGTAAAGGCCGATTACTATGTGCTGCTCAACTCCGCCAGTTGGTGCGGTCCTTGCCATAGGGAAATGCCCCATGTGGTGGAAGCATACAAGGAAATGAAGCGTACGCGTAAGGTGGAGCTCATCCTCCTGAGTGGTGATAAAACAGAAGAGGCAGCGCTGGCTTTTTTGAAGCAGTATAAGGGGAAATTTCCCGTTGTGTTGGGTGTGCCCACCATCCCTGGTCATGTGAAATCTGGCGGTGTCCCCAATGCTACTATCATCGACAAGGATGGTAATACCCTTGCCAATGGTCATGGCAGCATTGTCATGGATTGGAAAAAATACACCATTGATGCAGAAAAAGCGAAAGAAGAGAAATAAAGCTCACCGCATTTCTTGCCAATAGCACAGAAAGTCGCTATAATAAAGACCACAGCCCACATATTTGACATATGCCCTCACAACTAGAGCAACTCAAGCAATATACTACCGTTGTCGCAGATACTGGCGACTTTCGCCAAATGGAAGAATTCTCTCCAGAAGAAGCGACTACCAACCCCTCTCTCATCTTAGCCGCTGCGGCAAAGGAAGAATACCGCCCCATTATTGAAGGCGTTATTGCATCCTTCAAGTCCTCAGAGCTCCAAGGCGCGGCACTGACAGAGGCCATCATGGATGCCCTCATCGTCGCCTTTGGCTTAGAAATCCTCAAGCGCGTCCCTGGTCGCGTCTCTAGCGAAGTGGATGCACGTCTTTCCTTTGACACAGAAGGAACAGTCAAAAAAGCGCATGAGCTCATCGCTCTTTATGAAGCTGCTGGCATCCCCCGCGATCGCATCCTTATCAAGATAGCCGCCACATGGGAAGGCATACAGGCTGCCCGCCAGTTGGAAAAGGAAGGCATTCATTGCAACCTCACACTGCTATTCAGTCTTGTCCAAGCCGTTGCTTGTGCAGAGGCAGGTGTGCGCCTCATCTCTCCCTTTGTCGGACGTATTCTCGACTGGTTTGTCGCCAGCACAGGGGAAAGCTACACGGCGGAGACGGACCCTGGTGTGCTTTCCGTGCGCAGCATTTATAACTATTACAAGAAGTTTGGCTACGAGGTACAGGTCATGGGGGCTTCCTTCCGCAACAAGGGTGAGGTGATTGCCTTGGCTGGTTGCGACCTGCTCACCATTGCCCCATCCTTGCTGGCAGAGCTTGCCGCCTGTGATGAGCCCATCGTGCCTCAGTTGAGTGCGGAGATTGCCGCCGCCAGCGATGCAGAGCGCATTCCTGCGGATGAGAAGAACTTCCGCTTCCTCTTCAATGAAGATGCCATGGCGACTGAAAAGACTGCTGATGGTATACGCCGCTTCTCCGCTGACATTCGCCAGCTCGAAGCACTGATTGAAAGCATGATTTAAGCCTTTAAAAAAACAATTAACATGAAAGTACTCGTAACAGGCGGAGCAGGCTACATTGGCTCCCACACCGTTCGCCAGCTCATCAAGCAAGGAGCTGATGTCACCGTCTTGGATAATATGGAATATGGTCATCGCCAAGCCATTGTTGACAAAGAAGTCACATTGGTAAAAGGCGACTTGGGCGATCCCACTGTTGTCTACCCTCTTTTGGTGAATGGCAAGTTTGATGCCGTGGTTCACTTTGCCGCCTATATTCAGGTGGGAGAATCCGTCACCGAGCCTCTGAAGTATTATGAAAATAATATTGCCAAGCCCCTGACACTGATTCGCGCCATGGTACTGGCAGGGACAAAGCGTTTTGTCTTTTCCTCCACCTGCGCGACCTATGGTGTACCCACACAGGTCCCCATCCCAGAGACAGAAAAGCAAGATCCTATCAATCCTTACGGTTCTTCCAAGCTCATGCTGGAAAAGGTTCTCAAGGACTGTGACCATGCCTATGGTCTCAAGAGTGTTTTCCTACGCTACTTCAACGCCTCTGGATCTTCTGAAGACGGAGCCATCGGTGAGGATCATGAGCCAGAAAGCCACCTCATCCCTGTTATCCTCCAAGCAATCAAGGGAGAACGCGAGGGCATAACCGTATTTGGTACAGACTATGACACCCCAGATGGTACTTGCATACGCGACTACATCCATGTGGACGACTTGGCAGACGCGCATTTGCGCGCCCTTGACTACCTCATGAAGGGTGGTGAGACCAACTGGTTCAACCTCGGCACTGGTAAGGGACTTTCTGTGAAGGAAATCATTGACGCGGCAGAAAAGGTCACTGGCCTCAAAGCCCCCGTCAGCTACGGTCCTCGTCGTGAGGGCGACCCTGCTCGCCTCATTGCTGACGCACGCAAAGCGGCAGATGTCCTCGGCTGGATTCCCAAGCATCAGGATGCCCACTACATCGTTGAGACCGCGTGGAAGTGGTTTAACGGACCTCGAGGCGGTCATTATTAAAAACTTAACTAAAACAGACCCATGAGCGACAGCGACAACAGTACTCCTCCTCAAAGCGTTCCTAGCCCCCTGCAACGGCAGGTGTGTTGGATGGCGCTATGTGGCTTGGCTATTGTCGTGCTTGTCGCCTTGGTCTGTGGTACTTTTTGGGGATTGGGTTATCTCTTTCTCCAACTAGAGGCGGTGTTGCTGCCTGTCATTGTGGCGGGCATACTGGCCTACCTCCTCTTCCCCTTGGTGGTTCTGGTGCAAAAGAAACTCAAGAACCGCCTTCTCTCTGTTATCACGGTGTTGGCAGGAGCTGTCCTAGTGATAGGCGCTCTGCTAGCTACCATCATCCCGCCCTTGGTGGAGCAGACGGGGGAATTGATAGATAATAAGGAAAAAATCTATCAGAGCGCCCTTGCTACAGGGAAGGATTTTATCAAGAAGCCTCTTGTTCAAAATGGCATAGACATCCTTTACAACAAGGTGGTAAAGGAAACTAAGGTCAGCAAGGATGCCGAGGAAGTGGCTGCCTTGAAAAGCATTGAAAAAGATAACTATGAGGGCAAACTCACCGCTGTGTTCAACTTCCACAGTGGCTTTATGGTAGAGCAGGCGTGGGAGTATGTGACTGCGGGGACGCGTGCGCTTACTGGCATGTTTAGCTTTGTCTTGGGGTTTGTGCTTACCCCCGTTTTCCTCTTCTACTTCCTGTTGGAGAGCGAGCGCATCAGCCAGAGCTGGCATACTATCCTGCCCCTGCGTCGCTCTCGCTTCCGTCTGGAGCTGGTGGAGACCATACAGCAGATTAACGGCTACATCATCGCCTTTGTGCGCGGTCAGATGCTGGTGAGTCTCATTGATGGTGCTCTGCTGGGTATTGCTCTCTTGATTATGGGACTACCCTATGCCATCACGATTGCAGCGGCTACGGCTCTGTTGGGTATTATTCCCTACATTGGGATGATTTTGACCAGTGTGCCCGCCTTGCTCATTGCATGGTTTACTTGGGGTGATCCCAGCTATGTGGTGGCCGTGGCGGCTATCTTTATTGCGGTGAATCAATTTGACGGCTGGGTCATACAGCCTCGTATACTAGGCAATCAGGTGGGCATGCATGACCTGACCATTATGTTCTCCGTTATTTTCTGGGGCATGGTCTTTGGTGGCGTAGTTGGCGCACTCATTGCTGTCCCCCTCACGGCTGCGATTAAGGTGATCTTCACTCGCTACATCTGGTCATCTTTTGTAAAAAAGAAGACCTGCCCTGATAATATTGTGTCATCCTGAGACTTCTGTTTGCTAACAGCGTGCTCTTAGATTATATTGATAAAGTGATATATCACATTGTAGATATATCCGTCTAGTTTTCGTTCTAACTAAAAGAGACCATACCATCATGAAATCAGCATTGATCATACCCTTCGCCCTGTCGGTTTTTTCAGCTCAGGCACAGACAGAGACTGTCCCCGTTGAACAAAAGCAAGAATTACAAAGCATCGCAAATGCCCTCCTCGGTAAGCTGGATGGGAAGCTGAGCGATGAAGATAAGCAAAAACTCGCGCAGCTAGCCCAAACTATCATGACCTCGCTCTCTGAGTCGAGCAGCGATGATGAGAAGTCAGAAAAGATAGCCCTAGTCAAAACCCTTCTACAGCAATTGGACACGGATTTATCCGAAGATGCAAATGCAGAGAATTTAGGTGGTGCTGTGATAGGTGGTGCTATGCTAGGTGGTGTAGGATTGAAAGCTACGCTGAGTGAAGGTACAGACATGACTGAAGAAACCGAGGCAGAAACCGAGGAAGAGGATGTTGCAAAGATCTCTATAGAGGACATGGAAATGGATGAAGAATCCATGATGAAGCTACTCGAGCAGCTTGCTACGTCTGGTGATGCCGAAGCTCAATTTACCCTCGCCAATTGCTATGAAGAGGGTGTTAATCTCGAAAAGAACATCACCGAGGCCATTAAGTGGTACACGATGGCTGCCGTGCAAGGTGACTTAAACTCACAGATTGCACTGAGTCTGCTCTACTCTGATGAAGAAAGCGGTGTGACTAATCCTGAACATGCAGTCGCTTGGTTTACCAAGGCCGCTGAACAGGGAGATGCGTCAAGTCAATGGAATCTCGCAACTTGCTACGCAGAAGGCTATGGTGTCGAGCTAGATATGACCAAGGCCATAGAATGGTACACCAAGGCAGCGGAGCAGGGACTTGATGGTGCACAATTTGACCTTGCTGTTATCTACGAAGAAGGCTTGGGTGTCGAAGCTAATCCTCAAAAAGCCGCAGAATGGTGCCAAAAAGCGGCAGAGCAAGGCTATGCCCCAGCCCAATTCTACCTCGCTGGTTACTATGAAAACGGCGAAGGTGTCGAACAGGACAGCGCGAAGGCATTTGAACTTTACAAAAAAGCCGCGGAATCTGGTGATGGTTATGCGCAGTTCACTCTAGGCACCTGCTACGAAGATGGTATGGGTACGGAAAAGAACCTCACAGAGGCGATTAAGTACTACACCCTCGCTTCTGATCAAGGATATGCTGATGCTCAATTCTATTTGGCTGTATGCTATCAAGACGGAGTGGGAGTGACCAAGGATGAGAAAAAGGCCTTTGAACTTTACAAACTAGCAGCGGAGCAAGATCAGGTATCTGCGCAGTGCAATCTTGGTTTCTGCTACGATCAGGGACTTGGTATTGAACAGAATACGGTCGAAGCCATCAAGTGGTATCAGAAGGCTGCGGAGCAAGGGAATCCCGATGCCTTGTACAACCTCTCCATCTGCTACACAGAAGGAACGGGCGTGGAAAAGAATGAAGAGCTAGCCACCAAGTACCTCCAGCAAGCAGCTGAACAGGGACATGAAGAAGCAATCTCCACTCTCAAGAATCTCGAAGAGGAAAGCCAATCTACAGAAACAGAGCAACCCACTGTTCAAGTACAGTAAAATGAAGAAAATATCAAGTCATTGGTAAAAATGCTTGATATAATAATAGAGCTGTGGTTTAATTGCTCCGCTTAGTATGCCACAGTGGCGGAATGGTAGACGCAGGAGACTTAAAATCTCCCGGTCATCTTGACTGTACGGGTTCGAGTCCCGTCTGTGGTATCCGAAGCGAAAGGTATATGAAGTTTAAAATCCCCCATGAAAATGGGGGATTTTTTTAGTATGCTATTGCTCCCATAATCTCTGGGTGCAGTCGTAGGAGTTCGACATGCAGCTGCTTTTCGCTATCCTCGACAATGACGCGATTGTTGCGTATGTGAAAGGGGTAGTTCTCCCTCTGCCAAATGCTGGAGCCCGCTTGCTTGATGATAGCCTCGCAGGCTGTCCAGTAGGAGTAGAAGAGTTCTGGCGATTCTCCCTCTGCGAGAAAGTGTGCCCACTGCTTCGCATTCAGTGCGCGTTGGGCTATGCTGCGCAGGCGCGGGCGGGGGCGCATGTATTCTATGTCTATGCCTATAGGCTCATGGTGCAGGGCTAGGGCAAGGTGGCGTCCGCTGTGGGAGAGGTTGAAGTGGACATGCGGGAAGTTGGCTAGGGTGGGTTTTCCCTGCTCGTTATAGGAGAAGCGTAGGCTTTCTAGGGGGCGCTGCGCGTAGCGGGCTAGCTCTGTTTTGAGCAGGTAGCGGCTCAACAGGTAATCACGCCCTCGTTGTTCATAGATTTGCTGTTCTGCATCATCTAGGTAGCGCGAAGCATCAATCTCGTCTTCAATGTCATCAAGATGGTAGAAGAAGTATTCCATAGCCTTAGTGTTGCTCTGGTATGTGGGCGCGGAAGAGGGGGGAAAAGGCTGCCGCTTCGCCAAGGCTGTGGCTGTCCCCTGCGCTAAGCTGCCAGTCGTCCTTGGTGAGGTACCACAATGTTTCTTTGTCCGACAGGGAGGTGAGGAACTGGGGGGTACCATCTGCACCAATAAAGCCTACATAGCGTGGGGCAGTAAAGAGGTAGCTGCGCAGGTGGCGTTGCATTTCTGCGCTGTATTGGGGGTTGATATGACGGCGGAACCACATGTCAAATGCCTGTTCTGCTTGGGCGTGCTGCTCATCATAGATGAGCGCGCTTTGGTCGCCTAGTGTGATGCCTGTTTGCTCTACTAGCTTGCGGAAGTCGCGTATATCGCGGCGCAATCTGGGGGAGAAGTGCAGTCCCATGATATGGGATGAGGGGTGCTCTTCGATGAGATTGATGATGCAAAGGTAGAGGTAGGCCTTGACTAGGGGGGAGCAGTGGGGGCTTTTGTCATTGATGATGACTTCTAGCAGGCTGGGTAGGTGCGCGCTGTGGTAAAAGCTATCACGCGAGATGTTCAGTGACTTCAGCAGGCTTTGGGAATCATGCTTGCGTATGTACATGTCCTTGTGTGTGGGGATCTGGACTAGGGGGCTGCTGTCTATGTGATAAGTCGGGTCTAGCGTGCTGCGCTTTATTTGTATGGATGGGCTCTGGGTGGAGGGGATGGCTTTGTCGCTTATCCAGCTCCTGAGGCTGGCGGGACAGATGAGCTGATAGAGCGTGCTGTGCAGGGGGCTAGATTGGAAGATGTTTTCCATGATGGCGACCTGAGCTGCGCTGGCGGGATGCTCTGGGGCAAAGCTGGAGCCACGCTCATTGATGTGCTTCTTGAGGGCGGCTAGCTCTTCTTCATCCATGGCTGCGCGGTGCGTTCCCATGTATTGCGCCAATGCATCGTCGTCTGGTAGGTAGGTTCGCAGTGCTTCTAGACTCATGCCCAGAGGATAATGACGCGCAAGGTAGCCTCTGAGGGTGACGAGGTATTCCGAGTAGCTTGTTGCTTTTGCTAGCTGCTGCTCTAGCCTAGCCAAGCCTTCTATGTCCAGTAGGTAGGCTGCAAGGAGTTGTTTTCTATCCTTGGCGGGGGCTATGTACTTGAGGGGGAGTTGATGCGCGTGGGCGGTCTGGTGGAAGTAGGCTATACGCGTGTCTAGCTCTGCAACCACGGTTTGAAGCATGGCGATGTCTTCTTCCCTGATGCCTGTCCATTCTGGCAAGGCGGGGAGGGGTGCGTTGATTTTGAGTATTGCTTCCTGTCGTAAGGAGAGGAGGGATTTATCGCGCTGCTTCAAGAGTTTTTCCCAGAGGGCAAGGAGGGAAAGCCCCTCTGGGCTGTGTTTCATCGCGCTGTTATCAAAGATGCGACGGTGGTAGTCAGATAGTTCTTCCCACTTTCTCGTTTGCTTATCTAGTTCTGCGATAACGCTGTAACCGTCCTTCAACTGCTGCTGCAAGGCGGCGAGGTAGTCATCAGCTTCTGCTATGCTCTTTTTAAGAGAGGGGGCGATGAGGGGTTTTAGCCCCTGTGTCGCGCGTGCTCTTTCAACGAGGATGAGGTCGGGGCGGTTTTGGTCTATGGCGAGTTGTAGGTTGTGCTGGGCTCGCTTTGCACTGTTGGTGAGGGTGTAATAGCCAAAGCCTCCCGCTGACAGTATCACAATGGCGGCGGTGATGAGGGAGATGCGCAGGGTGAGCCTGCGTCTATGCGCTAGTTCTGCAATGATGAGTCTTCTTTGTTCTCGTAGTGCCTGTGCGTCCTCTGTGCTGATGGTGCTAGATTTTAGCTGTGCGTCAATGAGTCTCTGACGCTGTCGCAGTGCCTTGTTAGAAAGCTCTTGGTGACGACGCGCACGAGGGATGTTTTGAGGCTTTTGAGGGGCTGGACTCCAGTGGCGAGATTTTCTCATAGTGCAGAGCGTACGGGCGTGGGCTTGAACTCCCAGATGAGTTCATTGTCATCTTCTTTCTTGATTTGTTGAAGCTTGATACGAACCCCTTTGATGCTAGAGTGTTGTGCGTTGCTGCGCATCATCTGGTAATGGTCAGAAAGCTGATTTGAAATATACTGGCAGATGCTGCGGTGTATCAAGGCTCTATTCCTTGCGTTACAGATGTAGACGGCTAATACGCGGCGACGCTCTATGGCATCTTTTGAGTTGCTGCGAATATCCTCTGCCGTGACGGAGTTGAGCTCTGGCAGGTCGTGGAATATTCTATTCATTAGTCTGCGCATGGCCTCATTGGTATAGAGGCTATAGAATTGTTTGATCAATCTTTCTACATCCGATAGTTGCTTGGCGTGACCGATATTGTTGATGATGTTGTAGAGGTTAGCCAGCGAGAAGTCATGGTTGAGGAAGCGTCCTATGGGGGTGATGCTCTTGTTGGTGATGTTGGAGAATTGTTCCGTCATAGCAGACTCAATGTCTATGAAGCGTTTGACCTGTATCTCATAGACACCCAGACCTGCCACAAAAGAGTCATGCTCCAGCACATCTGTTTGGAAGCGGATGAAGCTAGGGGTATGCCTGCGGTACAGGTTGGTGGTATTGATGTGAATCCTGTTTTTGTAGCCAGCAATGAAGGGGAGGTTGATGGTGGACTGATCGCTGCGGGTGCTGTGGGTATTCTCATTCTCCCAGCGGGCACGTAGCTCTGGGGTGAGCCTCAATTCCATTTCTGGTAGGGCGTGCAGCAGGCCACTGCCTTTGATGATAATATCTTTGGGGGAAATAACCCCCATTAGTTCACCCCTATCATGGTTGTGTGTCTCGACAGGGAAGAGGGGAAGGTAACTGTTGAAGTCTGGTGCGTAGATGTATTCCGAGGCCTCGGGGAGGTGGCTGAGCTGCAAACTGCATACAGTAGGATGTCCATCATGTGTGATGCCGTGGAAGATTTGGTTCTCATCACAGTGGAAGAAGAGATTGGCGATGACATCAGAGCCATCGGTGAGCTGGAGTTTATAGCCCCCTTCTGCTGGCGTGATTTGCACAGTGTTTTTCAACGGATTGAGCTCTTGAGCAATGGGTCTCGCTACAGATAAGGAGATGGTGACATACCCTTGGTCAAGGACGATGGGGCTATGATCCAAGAGGTTGCTGATGATAACAGGCAGTTTTTCGCCTTTGATGATAGAGATGACGCGGGTCTTCTTTTCTGTAACAGCTGTGGGATCATCTATCTCAATTTGTCCCATCTGCTGGAAAAATTCGTGCAGTTTCTCGTCGGCGTGGAGGTAAGCGAGATCTGGACTTTGGAGTCGCTGAAGGAGTTGTTGTACTTCGGGGGAGGACATGTAACGTGCCCACGATTGGGGGCTATGATCATGGGTGCTGTGTAGGAAGTAGAAGAGCAAGAGTCTCTCTTCATTCATCCCTGACTCCATGGCTAGTTTGCTGAGGCCGCTTATCGCGCTCAGGTGGCTTTGCCCCGTACGGTTGCCGTAGCGCATAGTGGCAAAAATATGGTGCAGGTGCTGGATATGAGGGTAGATGAGGGATTCATCCTTTTTGGATACCGCCTGCGCGAGGAAGCTGAGCTGGTTGAGTATTCTCTCTGCCTCAGCCCAGTTATATGGACTGTTGATGACGTGGTTGAAGTCTTGGTGAAAATCATTGATGTCCTTGAGGCTTTGCTCCAAGGGGGAGAGATAGCGAGGTGGCAGATTGTGGGCTGCTTGCGTTACATTGGGGGGTGTTGTTTTTTTCTTGTCATTGATGATGTAGCCTACTGCGATACCGCCCAGTCCTACTAGGCTGACCAGCAGAAGGATGGAAACAACTCGGTAAAGGGTGCTTCTTTTGGGCTTGATGGCAAAAACGTCTTCATCGACGGCTTCCTTGTATTGGTAGGGAGTGTAGCTGATGGTAGATTTTGTAGAGCTTGCAGGGGTAGATGATGTTGGCGGACGTCGCGAGATGATTGGTACGCCAAAAGGAATGCCAACAGGGGCGTGATCAGGAACAATGGAGGAGTGTGCGGTTTCTCTGTGTCCGTATTCTGGGAGGGTGAGCTTGCTATCTATCTTGAGGATGGGGCGACCTGTGCGGCGTGCCTTGCTCTCCATGGTGCTTCCCTCTATGATGGCTATACGTTGCGTCTTGGCAAAGGTATCTCTTGCCCAGCCGCATGAGGTGAAGGTACAACCCCATCCCCTTGTTGGCGAGAGCCAGTCGCTTTCTGCCAGCAGCATGAGAATGTCCTCAGATTTTGCGCCTTCCTCCATCATGATGAGGCAGTCATGCTCATAGGGTGGGGTGATGAGGGCGCGGGCGTTGGATTTGTGATTGGTGAGCTTTTTCCACTGCGCCTGCCTTTCTATATCAGGTAATTGGTCTGTAGAGAGGCGCGGCTCTAGGGTGATGAGATGCGGGCTTTGCTCCCATCGTGACATCCAAAATCCACTATTTTTGAGGGCAAGGATGAGGCTGGCTGGCGTGGGGCGTGACTTGCTGCTGCGCAGGCTGTCAACTTCTTCCTTGTGCAGGGCAAGGTGGTGGGCTATATGGCACTCTCTACCAGTGTAGTCTGCGCCAGCACTTTGTACACAACTAAGTATGTGGTAGGTTGACCCAGCACAGTCCAAGATATGGTAGGAGTACTGAGGACCTGTGATGAGTTTTTGATCTTCCTTATACAGGGAGAGCTTGACCATGTTCTTAATCAGCAATTGTGGCATGGCCTCACTACGCGCCACCACGCCATAACCCGTATGACCAGGTTCTAGCAGATTGGGGGCGCTAGTGTAGATGAGCTGAAAAGACATGGGAAAAGTCTTTGTAATTACTGCTGAGCGTTAGTCAGAATACGTGAGTCAATGCAGTTGAGAGCCCAGAGCATGGGGTCGGTGACATGGAGGGGTTGCACCTGACCAGAGGCTGGACCAATAAGCTGCACTCCCGTGTTTTCATCTGTGAACTCAATGGGAGAGCTACCTAGTGAGGATACCGCAAAGTAGCGTACCTGACTGGATATGGCCTCTGCATTGATGCAGATATAGGGGCAGATATTGAAGAGGAACTGTCGCAGACGTGCCGAGTTAGCATCCACATGCTGCTGGTGGAACATGCCATGACGCACCAAGGGAAGGAGGGGCTCTGGACCAAGCAGGTGCTGCCAAGTATCACACTTGCCAATAATGAGGGCAAAGGGGAGATTTAGCTTTTTGCCAACAGGCATATTGAGGCGCGTGCGCAGGCGCATTTCTGTCTCGGCAAGCAGGCGACCTTGGCGGCCTGCTGGGAAGAGGGCGCGCTTGAGCTGCGGATCCTGATTATCTTGCAGGAGGCTGCGGAAGCCTGGGTTGGTCGTCGGGTCAAAGAGGTAGAGCACAGCCGAGGCAACACCAAGATGCTCTGCCGCGGGGTATTCCTCACCAGATCGACCGGGTTCATAGTTTTCCCCTGCATTGTCAAAGAGGACGATGGAGTGGGTTTCCGATGATTTGGAGAGATTGTAGATGAAGGGGCGAGGCATGCTCACCTCATGTCCATGGCGAAGCACGTTTTGGTAGAGATTGCCCTCCAGTCGGGTTTTGCCTATGTAGGCCTGCTGGGGTGTCTCTGCGGTAAAGAGGCGTGTGCTCATATCGCTGAGAGCAGAATTGGCGTAGGGATCAGCATCGCGGAAGGGGATGCCAAAGTCACGCGGCAGCTCCATGCCCAACTGGCGTATGAGGGAGGCGAGGTAATAGGTCTTCCCTGCTGCGGGCACACCGACGAGAGAGAAGATATGCTGACGCGTTTGGGAGAAGAAGGGAGGCAGCTTGTGGTGGCAAAGCGGGCAGGCGTAGTCGAGGCAGGGTGTGCCTAGCTCATCCAAGGGGATGCCTTGCTCATTACGCTGCGTGGGGGTGAAGCGCAGTTGCTCATCCTCTCCTAGTATCGTGTCACCGCAGAGGTCGGGATTAGCTGCGATGGAAAGGGCGTTTTCGGGTAAAAAGAGTTCCCAACAGCTGGGGCAGCGGTAGGTCTGTGCCTTGTTGTGCGCGTCGCCCTTGTTGGCGATTTTTTCCTGAAACACCTCGTAAAAGGAGAGTGTGTCCTTCATGTCCGAGAGACGGAAGGCATGGTTCTGCAAGCCGCGGAAGGTGACCAAGGAGTTGGTCGGGAGCTTTGATTGCTGCTTGGCTAGCTCCAAGAGGCTGAGGGGGGCAAGCCATTCTTCCTTTTCTGCGAGGTAGACAAACCATTGCATGGCCTCAAATTCTTGGAAGTTGGGGGCATCCGCACTGGCTGCATCGCCATACCAGCAAATGAGGCAGGCTCCTGATATAAGTAGGAGGTAGATTTGACCAGCTCTTATCACTGCGTCCTGAGTGACGGATGTTCCATTCAGAGAATAACTCTCTATTGTGCCATGGGGGAAAAATCGGCATGAGCCATCACGCTGTACAAAAGATCCTGCGTTATTTGTGCGAATAGCGACATTAAAGGTATTAGTATCAGTGGCTCCTAATGTCATAAATGCACCATCGGACACAAGGAGGGTGCGACTTAGACAATCGTAGATGTGTAGCTGCTTGTTCATAGCTTTGTTTACAACACTTATTATATTAGATTACTGCGTCATAGTCAAGCCTGCATCTATTTCTCTCTTGCTAGGTCTGTTGGGAAATGGTATATAGGGTGACAAAACTATATTATAATGACTTCCCTGACCCCTTACAAGACGATTGATGGTGGCGTGACTGCTCCGCTAGGTTTTGTCGCAAATGCTTTATCCTGTGGTATTAAGAATCCAGATGCGACGCGACTCGACTTAGCCTTGCTTTACTCCACCCTGCCGACCACATCCGCCGCGACATTTACCACGAATCGTGTACGTGCAGCCTGCGTGCGCCTCAGTGAGAAAAATATGCAGCAGAGCGATATACGCGCTATTGTTGCCAACAGCGGCAATGCTAACGCCTGCACGGGGGAGGGCGGAATGCGCGATGCTCTCAGTGAGTGCGAGGATATTGCCGCGCAGCTGGGGCTGTCTGCTACACAGATAGCAGTCTGTTCTACTGGGGTGATAGGTCTCCCCATGCCCATGCAGCGCATCACACCACGCTTTGCAGAACTTTGTGCTGATTTGTCGGCGGAAAAGGGCGAAGATGTCGCGGCTGCTATCATGACCAGCGATACGCGACAGAAGCAAGTGGCTATAGAGCTGATGATAGCTGGGCGTCCTGTGCGCATTGCTGCGTGCAGCAAGGGGGCTGGTATGATTTGCCCCAATATGGCGACTATGCTCTGTTTTGTTACAACGGATGCCGCTGTGTCGCGCGAAGATTTGCAGAGCATCACACGCAGTGGGGTGGAGCAGTCCTTCAACTGTATCACCATTGATGGTGATATGAGCACGAATGACAGCTGCATTGTTCTCGCCAATGGGGCTTCCGGTGTGGAGCTCTCTCCGCAGAAAGAGGGATGGGCGGACTTTGTCGCAGCCCTGCATGCCGTAATGCTTGATATGGCGTTGCGTATGGTGAAGGACGGAGAACGCGTGACAAAGTTTGTTACAGTAGAAGTGGTAGGTGCAGCCGATGCCAAAGCCGCGCATCAGGTGGCTAATGCTGTTGCCAAGTCTGCGCTGGTAAAAAGCTCTTGGAACGGCAATGATCCTAATTGGGGACGCATTATCCATGCCGTTGGTTACTCTGGCGTTGCTGTAGAGGAGTCCTTGATAGATATAGATATTGCGGGACTGCCTGCCTGCCGCGCGGGTCAGCAGACAGATACGCCTAGTGACTCCCTCCGAGAGGCAGTGCTGGTGCCTGATTTTACTGTTTTAATCAATCTTAATCAGGGTGGGGCAGAGCACCGCGTGTACACCACGGACCTTTCCCCTGAGTATGTCGATTTTAATCGCTCCGAGTATGCGTATTGGAATCAGGCGAAGAAGGACGGACTCACCCATTAAAGAGCTATTTTATATGAAAGCCTATTATCTCACCCTTGCTATCTTGGCAGGGTTTGTATCAAGCGCGCCATTGCACGCGACTGATGATGCAAAAAAATCTTCCCAGAAGAGCGCGGCGCAAGCCGATGATAAGAAGGAGGAAAAGCCCAAAGTGGCAGAAAAAGACAGTCCCAAGCACTGGCCTACTCAGGTACCCGCACCCGAAAAGACGCGTCTGCGACAGCTGAAGTCAAAGGAAGGAGAGGGTTTTGTCTATGAGACCTTGAACTTCCAATTCTCCTCCGAAGTGGAGCTCTCAGAGGAGGCTCAGGAGAGCGTGGGTCGCCTCTTTGAATGCGCTTATGCTGCCGTTGTTGCTATGTCGCGTTCTCTTCCCATAGAGCGCGCTACGCGCAAGCGTCCTGCTAATAATAAATTCAAAGCCGTGCTCTACAAGGACATGCAGTCTTACTACGCTGCTGGTGCTAGGGCGGGAAGCGCGGGTCTCTATTCTTATAATAAGACCAAGATGAGCGGCAAGCTCAAGGAGTCTCATATTTTTGGTGACAAAGTGATGGTTCCCTTTCCTTCCTTGGGCTTGAATCCTGAGGGAGGTGTGAGAAGCAAGAATATCAGATCGCATGTCCTTGTGCACGAGATTACCCACCAGTTCACCGTTCTGAATAACCTGCCCGTTTGGGCTAATGAGGGACTGTCAGAGTACGCGGGCTATATACCTTATGATAATGGCGTGTTGGACTTTGATAAATGTCTGGCTTCCACGATATCAAAAGCGCGGTACAAAAAATTGAACTTTCCCTTCTCCTTGGATGATTTCTTCAAGATGTCTCAAAAGGAGATGTACGCCTATCAGGATAAGGGGATAGATACTTATTACCTGTCCCTGCTCTGTGTGTCCTACTTTGTGCACCTTGCTGAGGAGGTGGGCGTGCGCAACTTCCAGTCTTACCTGCGAGAACTGCTGCGCGGCAAGGATAATGATAAGTCTGTGCCAAAGCTCTATGGACGCGTGCGCAAGCCAGAGCTCTTTGAAGAGGAGTTTCTCAAGACTTGGGCGGCAAAGGGAATCAAGATTCAATTTGCGGAGCCTGCGGAGTCTAACAAAAAATGATAAGAAATAGAGCATAGCATGGCCGTTACGGCAAAGAAGCTCCAAGAACTCACGGAGCGTATGCGGCACTGGGGTATCTCCGCCAGTGACTATGAAGAACACTTCACCAGGGGAGGTGGGAAAGGCGGGCAGAAAGTCAACAAGACCAACAACTGTGTCTGCCTCACCCATCTGCCTACTGGTATCGTGATTCGCTGCCACCGAGAGCGCGAGAGGGAGATTAACCGCTACCTTGCGCGGCGGGCTCTTTGTGATGAGCTGGAATACAGGGCAACGGGGAAAAAACCTGTTAGAAAAAGCAGCCATCGCAGTCCTTTTTCTGGGATTACCATGACGCAGCGCAAAAATAATAAAAAAAATGAGTTTCCTAGCAATTTGGGCGAAAAATAACCTTTACTTGGCGGGGAAATAATGGTATAGCAAATAGCATGAATGTGCTTAAGTCGATTATAATCTACTGTGACCAACAGGAGATTAGTTCCTGTGATATAGATGCTTTATCAAACGGTCAGATTATTACGATAGGAAGTGGGGAGCAACTGAGTTATAGTTTCCCTCAATATAGTGAGTTAGCACCCCATCATTTCAGTATTCGTAAGGCGGGTAATGATATTTTTATCCGCGATGAAGGTAGTCCTAACGGTGTGATAGCCAACGGTGCCCGCATCAAGCATGCTGTGCGTATGCGATCTGGAGTGATTTATGAGGCAGGGCCTCTCAGTCTCATGCTTCAAGGTGTACCTCCTCTCGCTCCCTGTGAGAACGTTGATTGCAACTTTATTTTCCCAGAGCCTTTGGGCTTTGCTGCTGGCGTAGCCGCGGCTCCCGCACCAGTTGCACCCGTAGAGCCTACTCCACCAGTTGCTCCCGTTGCTCCTGTTGCTCCTGTTGCTCCCGTTGCTCCTGTTGCTCCTGTTGCTCCTGTTGCTCCTGTTGAACCAGTCGCCCCTGCCCCTGTCGCAACACATG
>CAYJON010000011.1:32002-33766 GCA_964371795.1 uncultured Akkermansia sp.
GTTGCTCCTGTTGCTCCTGTTGAACCAGTCGCCCCTGCCCCTGTCGCAACACATGTTGCACCCGTCGTGCCTAATTTGCCAGTTGCGCCTGTAGAGCCAGTTGCACCTGCCCCTGTTGCTGCCGAACCCGCCGCCTCAGCCCCTGCTCCTGCAGAGCCAGTGCAGCCACCTGCAGCATTTGCTAATCCGAATGAAGCAGCTGCAGTCCAGACCCCCATCTCCGTACATGCTATACTTGAAAATAGTGGCTTCTTGGAAGAGGTGAAAGAGCGTCGTGAAATGTCCGCTAAAGTGCGTAAGAGGCAGTTGCGCCGTCTTTCAAATCTCGCATTCCTGTCTAGTATCTTCATGGTTGCGCTGATGGCTGGCTTGTTGTATTACTACAAGATTTATCTCCCTGGTGAACCTGAGGTGAACTTTGAATACTTCACCCATGTCGAAAACCCCGCTCCTGTCAAAAAACCTAAGGTGGAGGAGCTAACCACACGTGAGACTGCGTCTCCCCCTTCGCCCTCCTTTAACGCTATTACAGCCGTCGCTACTAACTCTCCCATCAGCTTTGTTGCTTCGGATATGCCTGGTGATACCATGGGCGCAGGTGGCGACATTGGGATAGGCTTTGGTAACAGTCCTGACAGTCTGGGTACAGGCATAGGAGAATCAGAAGGTGCTGGTCTCGGCTCTGGCGAAAGCATTGAAACGGCATTCATCGGTGAGTTCTGGGACTTGAAGCGTGACCGCAATGGCAAGAGCTCTGAGTATTCAGAAATGACAGCCAATCTCGCCGTGCTCAGTTTCTTGAGTGAGTTCTACAACGAAGAGTGGAAGCGCACAGAGTTGCGTCCCTTCTTCAAGTCCCCTGTAAAGCTGTATGCCACCTGCTTCCTCATGCCTAATGGTTATGACGAAGAAGCAACGAATGCCTACGACCCCACAGGTTCTCTCAACTTGGAAAAGAGCCGCTGGGTCATCGTCTACCGTGCACAGGTGCAAGCGCCTAAGTCTGGTCGCTTCCGCTTTGTCGGTGCTGCTGACTCCGTGATGGGGGTACGCTTTAACAGAAAGAACGTCTTGGAATGCGGTCTGCATAACCTGAGAACTGATGTCTGGGATGAGTTTGACTCCTACGCAACAAAGCATGATAACTATTTCTACGCCAATTGCGAAGTGTGGAACTACCTCTGCAACGGCTTTGCCGCTGGTGATGAGTTCACCGTTGAGGCGGGTGAATGGTATGATATGGAGGTGATGATTTCCGAAATCGGTGGTGGTATGTTTGGCTTTGCCCTTATGATACAGGACTTGGATGATGACGCATCCGTTGCTCCCACCACACCTGGTTGGAAGATTCCTGATGGCTCAAAGCCCTCCGATCCTCTTGATTACAAGAACCACGTACGCGGTCTTGTTGACTCTGGCAGCCCTGCTGGTAGAGAGATGTTGGATCTGCCTGTTTTCCAGCTCTTCCGTACCGCTATGGTGCAGCCTGATATTGAGGAAATCTATAGCACATTCAAGTTCATGGATCCTCAGCTCATGGGCAGCAAGACACGCCCAGCATACGACCCTGACAGCCTCGTATGGCGCGCGCGTCCTATGAAGAACTAATCAGGAACGAATAGTCTTTTACGCTTCACTTCTCCTGTCTATTGTGCTACAATGACGCAGAAGTGAAGTAACTCTAGGGGACTTCTAAATTCTCGTCATTAAAAATAAGCAAATGAACAAAATCACTTCACGAGGCATCTTTTGAGTGCTTTTCGG
>CAYJON010000012.1:0-31432 GCA_964371795.1 uncultured Akkermansia sp.
TCCCCTGAATGCTGAAAATGTAGTTAAAAAGAAAGCGCAGGATTTCTCCTGCGCTTTCCCAACTTACTACCTATGAAACTCAGTATCATTCCCAATATTTTAGCACTGACGCTCTCTCCTTCGTCTGCGCTGGGGAATGTGCTGTTATTATAATAGACACCGGAAGTCTGTAGTTTGTTGAATAAAAAATGAATTTTTATTAGAATTTTATGCTGATGCCGCCGTAAACGGCTGTGCCTGAACCAAGCATGTCAACATAACCTGGGCTGGTGACGTAGTCCTCATCGGTGAGGTTTTCTACGCGCATGTGCAGCGTGACATTTTCGTTGATCTGGTAATTGGCGAAGAATCGCATGACAAAGTAGTTGTCCATACGGTCACCGTCCATGTAACTTGTACGATCTACTGCGCCTACGAAGCCTAATCCCAGTGTGAGTTTTTCTATGGGGCTGGTGTGTATGTCAGCAGACCATGTCTGACGTGCTGTGTCTGCCAGCTGAACATCCTGAGAGTTCTTGGGCTGTGTGATGGTGCAGTTGAGAACATAACCTGTGTTCCAAGCGTCTTTCCATTCACCGCGAAGGGCGATTTCTATACCCTGTGAGGTGACGACAGAGCTGCGATTGCGGTAGCTGTAGATGCTGGCACCTGCAGTGGCATCATAGTGGGAGTAATAGGTCTCAATGCCATCATAGATTTGTGACCAGAAGAGGGTGAAGCTCAGCTTGTGATTTTTGGTAATTTCTTGCTCTACACCAAAATCAATGCTCAGAGTTGTGCCCACTTCCAGATCAGGATTGCCTTTGTATAGGTTGCTGTAGAGAACGCCACCCCAGTAGTAAGAGCTGTCGAAGACGCCTGAACCACGTTCAAAAATGGTGGGTGATTCATAGCCGGAGCTCAGGGAGGCGAAGACGCGTGTCTTGTCCTGATTGAACTTGTAATTGCTAGCTGCTCTGTAGCTGAAGTTGTTGCCGTAAACGGAGCTGTGGTCAATGCGGAAATCAACCGTGTTTTCCCAGTTCTCGCTGGGTTCATAACGGTGACCGACGTAGACGCCTATGATGCTTTCAATACCGTTTTGACGGCTATCTTGTGGGACTTCGCCTTCATTGCGGTTCCAGTTGATGCCTGCACGGCTGCTATGAGTCTTGGACCAAGTAAAGTCGCTGTCCCAGTCCACCTGATAGGTGTCTAGTTCTGAATAGTAATTACCTAAGTCATAGTCGGCACTATAGTAGCCTGTCATCAGCTTTGTGCTGTAGATGTCGTTGATTTCGCTGCGCAATGTGGCGGTGACAAAGTTGTTCTGGATGGAGTTGCGGCCGTACGCTGCCTCATAATCCGTGTCGCTGCGACGGTAGCTGAGGGTTAGTGAGTTTTTCTCATTGATCTTATAATCCATGCGCATTGCCTGTTGCCATGCTTCGTATTCTCCTACCTTGTCGTCGCTGGGGCGAGATCCATCTGCGTAGCGCACGTCATTGTCGGTTCTTCCATAGGTGGAGCTAACGAAGTAAGCAAGCTTTTCTTCCAGTGTACCCTGTGCTGTGATATTGCTGGTGCTGCTGTTAAAGCTGCCGTATTCGGAGAAAAGCTCCACGCTGGACTCCTTGGAGCCCTTGGGGGTTTCCATGTAGAGGACACCACCTATGTTACCTGCACCATAGACAGCTGCCTGACCACCGCGCAGTACTTCTAGTGTACCTATATCAAAGATATTAGCTGCACCAATAATGTTAGGCGAAAGATTGCCCACGTCGGCAGAGTTATAAAGTCTCATGCCGTCCAAGACAGGCAGAGTGCTTTGACCGGAGTTCATGCCGCGCAACACCATTTTGCTTGTACTGCCGCGTTGCTCCAAGCCACCGCTGGGTTGCACATAGGCACCGGGTACATAGGTGAGGGCTTCACTGAGGGTGAAGACGCCTTCCTCGCGCAATTCTTCTGTATCAAGGACGGTGACAGAGACGCCTACTTCATCCACAGGGATGGCGATACCATCTGATGCAGAAACCGTTACAGGTGCTAATTCTGTTTCTTCTATCTGTGCAAAGGCACAACCTGCTGCCGCTGTTAGGGCAAGCACAACGCTAGATACGCCTTTTGAGGGCGTTATTTGATTATGTAACATATGTGTATGCTTTTCGGATCGATGTTCCGTCGATCCAATCAAGCGAACCACACTGGCTGGTTTTCCGGCTTAGTTAGAGGTGGATACATCCACCCATCACCATACGGTTGCGACACAGCGACGGATTCTCACCGTCTTCCCCATCTATTTCCTGCGATTCCTATCGCGTCCAGAGGGCTCTCCATGCGCAGATGCGCACTTCGTGTCGTTATGATGTCACAAATGGTAGAGAGTGACAAGAAGAATTTTTAACTTTTCTGTTTGAGTGTAATATATCGTAAAAAATAAATTTGTTATTTGCTATGCCATAACAAATGCTTGAAAAGGCAAGTATTAGGATTATTATTTTTATACGATGATTAACATAAAACAACTCAGCATTTTTTCAGCAATTTTTCTAAGTAGCCTCTCGCCCCTGCTTGCTACAGACACAGAAGCGAAGCCTGAAGTGGCGAAGGAGCAGTTCTTCTTGCCTCCTCCGACGAGCTACCGCTACATAGAAGTGAAGGGGCACAAAATCTTCTACCGTGAGGCGGGCGAAGAGCACAAGAAAACTATAGTCTTGCTCCACGGCTATCCTTCTTCCTCGCATAGCTACAGAAATCTCATCCCCATGCTTGCAACGCATTATCACGTGATTGCTCCAGATAATTTGGGCTCTGGTTACAGTGATCACCCCGATCCAGAAAAGCTTGATTACAGTTTTGAGCTGCTGGCAGAGATAAATAATGAGTTGCTTAACAAGCTAGGTGTGAAAGATTACGTGATGTACATGCAGGATTTTGGTGCTCCTGTGGGTTACCGCATGATGATGAAAGACCCAAAGCGCATCAGCACCCTCATTGTCCAGAATGCGAATGCCTACCTCGATGGGCTCACAGAAAAGCGTCGTGCCTTTTTCCGTACTGCGCAAAGTGACACCAGCAAGGAAAAGCAAGAGGCTCTTTACAAGTTAACCAGCCCCGAGACCATCATCAACGGACAATACCTCTACGATATTGCAAAGGACAAGCATCACACCCAAAGCCCCGATGCGTGGACGCATGATTTGGCCTTCTTACGAGATAAAAAAGATAGATTGATACAGGTTGCTCTCTTCCGAGATTATAATAATAATCTGCTAAGCTACCCCGCATGGCAGAAAATGCTGCGTGAGACGCAGCCTCCCACCCTCATTGTCTGGGGCGCAAAGGATGAAAAGTTCAACCACCACGGTGCGCGAGCCTACCTACGCGACTTGCCCAAGGCAGAATTGCATCTCCTCGATGCGGGGCACTTTGCAGCAGAAGAAAAGACACGCGACATAGCGCGATTAATCCTCAACTTTCTTCACAAAAAGTTTCCCAGTAATAAGCAGAGCTCTCATTGACGCGCTATCCACTGCCTGATGTCTTCCATCTGCTCGCAGAGAGCAGGGTAGTCGCAGCTGAGGTAGCGTCCATGGTCGTAGAGCACCCGTCCGTTGACTAGGGTGAGTATGGTCTCCATGCCACAGGCAGAGTAAACCACTGTGGAGATGATATGGTGGACGGGCTGCATATGCGGCTCGGAGAGGGAGAGGGCGGTGAAGTCCGCCTTCATCCCCTTTTCCAGACGACCTATTAGCGGCTCTCCCAATGCGGCAGAGCCTCCCAGCGTCGCCATGTCGAGGACTTCTTGGTGGGGGCAGGCTGTGGGGTCTTGCTGCATGAGCTTTTGTTGTAGGCTGGCCACATACATCTCCCTCACCATGTTCTGCGCATTGTTGCTGGCAGGGCCGTCTGTGCCTAAGGCGATTTGTAGGCCTGCTTGCTTCATGAGCCATAGGGGTGAGCAACCACTGGCTAGCTTCATGTTGGAGGCGGGATTGTGTACAGCGGTACACTTGGCGGATGCTAGCAGCTCACAGTCACTCTCATCCACCTCTACGAGGTGGAAAAAGCTGCTTTGAGAATCCAGTAAACCCAGCTTTTGGCAATAGGGGACTGGTCGCATGCCGTAGTGCGTGAGGCAGTGCTCTGTTTCAGCCTTTGTCTCGGCTAGATGGATGCTAAAGAGGGCATTGTGCTTTTTGGCGGCTGCGTGGCAGGCTTGGAGAAAGTCAGGATTGGACGTGTAAGGCGCGTGAGGTGTCACTGCGAGGCGCAGTCGCTCATGCCCTGCCCAGCGTGCTGCCTGATCTGCGAGCAGGGCGAAGTAATCGCTCTCCTGCTCTGCTACCAGAGAGGGGAAATACTGCGTGGCGCATTCTCCCACCGCGCCGCGTAGTCCCATTTCATCTGCTGCGCGGAATACCGCGTCAGAGTGCATGTACATGTCGTAAAAGGCAGTTGTCCCCGTGCGTAGCATCTCTGCCATGCTGAGGCGTGCCGCTGTCTCCACAAGCTCCGCATGGAACTTTGCCTCAATGGGAAAAATGTCCTCATTGAGCCACGCCATGAGCTCCTTGTCATCGGAGTAACCGCGCAGGGCGCTCATGGGCACATGCGTGTGTGCATTGATGAGACCCGGTAGAATCACCGCCTTTCCCAGCGCAACATGCTGCGCATGGGGGTAGGTCTCCAGCATTGCCTCGGTGCTTCCTATATCCAGTATGCTGTCACCGCAGATGAGGAGAGCGGCATGGGTGAGGACATCACGCTGCTCATTTTGCGTGATGATGTAATCGGCACTGTAGAGGGTGTATTCTTTCACGGGAGAAAATTCTAATGGATGGGGTGAAGGGTATCAAAAAAGCATAGCAAAGACAAGTAGTATGTCTTGGTGATGTCTGTCTTTTAACTTGCTATATAATTGCATGACTGCTACCTTGAGTTGGACGCATATGAATACCTTATTAGAACCAGCTCAGATCAAAAAATTATCCCTGAAGAATAGACTCTTTAAATCGGCTACTTGGGAGGATTTGGCCGATGATGACGGGCATCTTACCCCAGAATTGGTCAAGATATACGAAGAGCTAGCCCTAGGCGGCGTAGGGAGTATCATCACAGGCTATGCCTATGTCATGCGTGAAGAAAAACCCAACCCCGGTATGATGGGGATATATGATGACTGCTTCATCGAGGAGTACAAGCCATTTACCGAGATGGTGCACAGTCATGGAGCAAAAATATTTTTGCAGATTGCCTACGGTGGCTCTATGTCTGGTCTGCGTCCGCCTTCGCCCCTCATTTGGGGTCCCTCTGCTGTGACCAATGAGGCCACTGGCATCACGCCACAGGAAATGACCCGTGAGGATATGCTTATCCTCATTGATGCCTTTGCGCAGGCCTCACGACGTGCAGAAGAAGCAGGCTTTGATGGTGTGGAGCTGCATGGAGCGCATGGTTACATGCTCAGCCACTTTCTCTCGGGCGATTACAACAAGCGCAGCGATGAATACGGTGGCAGCATAGAAAACAGAGCCCGCATATGGGTGGAGATCATCCAAGCCATGCGCGCGGCTGTGAGCGATGATTTCATCCTCATGGTTAAGATGAACTCCGAGGACTTCACTCCAGCAGGTTTGACGCAGGATGAGGCCCTCATCGTAGGCAAGATGATAGAAAAGGCTGGTATAGACATCATTGACGTGAGTGGTGGCAACTCCTCCTCCCTCTATGTACAAAAGAACAATCTAGCAACTGCGCGCACCCGTCTCAATGCCGACCCTGCCACGCATTCTTATTTTTCTGGCTTTGCCAAGAGGCTGAAAAAAGAAGTCACCATCCCCGTGCTGCTCACAGGCGGCAATAGGGACATACAGGCGATGGAGAAAATCCATGAAGAGGGCGAGGTTGATTTTTTTGCCATAGGTCGCCCCCTGATTTGTGAGCCTGATTTGCCCAATAAGTGGATGGTGGATGAGCCCTACAAGGCGCGTTGCTCTGTCTGCAATGGCTGTGCTCGCACCGTGGGGAAACGCTGCATCATGAATACGCGCAGGAAGTCTAGGAAGTAGCAGCCTGCATACAGGTACTTAGCACAAAGCCTTCCTCTGCAAATATGGAACTCTGCCAGACACAGGGAGGCAGGGGGTGGAAGAGCATTTTCAAATCATCCACCAGTCCCGTCCCGCTGTATTTGAGGTAGCTTTCCTTGCGCGTCCAGAGTAGGGAAAAGGCCTGTGTGGGTTCTTTGGCACTCAGGATACTCTGGTATTCTTCCTCGCTGCAAACATGCTGCACCAGTTCTGTATCCAGTGGCTCCTGTATGCTTTCAACATCGATGCCCACTGGATGATTGGCGACTACGCAGGCGGCGGCTTCTGCGCAATGGCTGATGTTGAAGTGGATGTCAGGGTATAGCAGGAGGTAGGGTTTTCCCTGTGAGCCAAAGCCCCATGGCCCCTCATCCTCTATTCCCCAGCCTTCCAGCAAGGCTTCGCGCAGCAGCTGGTAGGCAAGGGCAGAGCGTTGCCTGTCAATATGCCTCTGTAGCTTATTGATTTGCTCTTGTCGCCACAGAGGCAGCCTCATCGAGACTGCCTCTGTGCTTGTGCTATGCTTGACAAGCATCATATGAAATACTTTGCATCAATCAGCTTTTTCAAGAAGCGTTGCAAGTAGCCTGTAGATGGCTGTGGCCAATGATAGCCCATGCGGTATAGCACCTGCATGGTGTAGTCATTGCATAGCTCCACGGGCTGGAAGTCCTGTCCATGCGCCATGTCTTGATAGGCTATGATGCTCGCGAGGTACTTGACCTTTTCTGGGTCAATCTTCGCGCGGTTGAGTGCGATTTGATAGTCTGCATTCTCCACTGACTTAACACGCAAGCCCAGAGGCTTCATGCTGAATATGACACTACTCATCAAAGTGTTTTGCGGGTTGTAGGGGTGGAAGACGCAGCAGTCTTTGGGTGTCTTCGCCAGTAATAACACAGCGCGTGCCGTCTCATCAATGGGGGAGAACTCTATGGGTTCACTGAGGACCTCATAGGGACAGCATCCCAGTAGCTTGAAGGAGCGAAGACGACCCATGCTGCTGTTTGTCTGTGCATTAACTTGGAAAACACCATCCTCATATCGAGGCGAGAGATTGCCCACGCGCATGATTTTGGCAGAAAGTCCGCTCTTCTGCATGGCCTCAAGTATGTGACGCTCTGCAAGGAATTTTGAACCCGTGTACTGGTTATCGAGATTTTGTCCTATGTAGAGATCCTGCTCCTTCAATAGTCTATCGGGTGCAGGGTATTGGTTGACGGAAAGACCACTGACACTGATGGTGGAGATGTGCACGAGGCGCGCCTCTCTTGCCAAGCAGAACTCAATGAGCCTGTCTACCCCACCCAGATTCACCTCTGCAATATCCTGTGTTTGGGAGAAGTGCTTCACATTGGCGGCACAGTTGATGACTGTATCAATATCATGAGCAGTCTTTGCCTCGGCAAGGCTATTCAAATCACCCGTGATGGGAAGAATGCGCGTGCCAATGAGCTCTGCGTAGGAGTTGTTGAAGTAGTAATGCAGCAATGATTGCAGGCGTTGCGTGCCATCCGCGTCCTGCTCATGACTGCGCAGGAGGCAGTAGATGGGGTCACTTTCCGTATCAAGCAATTGCTTTAATATGTGAATGCCCAAAAAGCCTGTAGCACCTGCTAGCAGGACAGTGCCCATTTTTTGCTGTTCTCCCTGCTGGAACTTTTCCAGTGTGTTGCTTTCCAGCAATTGATGCAATGGGCTGTAGTCATATTGAGAGAACTCATCCCCCACGGCCTCGCTGCTGCTCTCCTCTCCCATGTGGGCAAGTTTTCTAGCCGTGGCGTGGCTAAAGAGCTCTCCGTAGGAAAGGCGTATGCCCGCCTTGTTGGCCTCAATGATGACTCTCGTGGCCACTAAGGAGGTGCCACCTAGGTCAAAGAAGCTCTCCTCCGCGCTGACGCGATCCAATCCAAGGATGCGGGCAAAAATGGTGCAGAATAGCTCTTCCTTCTCCCCTACAGGGGCGACATAGGTGCGCTCTATGCCCTGACGCACGGGATCGGGCAGGGCGCGGAGATCCGTTTTACCATTGGGGGTCTGGGGCAGGCTATCCATCTGCAACCAGAGGGAAGGCACCATGTAGGGCGTGAGTTTCTTTCCTAGTTCTTGGCGCAGGTACTCCACATCCATGATGCGGTCTGCTGCAAAGTGGGCGCAGAGCTCCTCACTGCCTCCGCTTAGCTTGCGAATGGTAATGGCAGCTTGCTTGATGCCCTCTATCTGGGTGAGGCAGCTTTCTATCTCTCCTAGCTCAATACGCAGACCACGCAGCTTGACCTGATTGTCCTTGCGTCCCTGTACGAGGATGGCACCGTCTTCTGTCCAGCAGGCATAGTCGCCTGACTTGTAGACACGCTCTCCCTTGTAGTGGATGAACTGCTTGGCTGTTAACTCATCCAGATGATGATAGCCCAATGCGACACCAGGGCCGCCTATGTAGAGCTCCCCAACGAGACCAGCTGGCAACTCATTACCATCATCGTCGACGATAAACTCGATGTAGTTGAGCAAGGGACGTCCCACGTCCACGCGGTCAGAATGGGTCACATCAGCCGTGTTGCAAGATACCGTTGTCTCTGTAGGTCCGTAGACATTGTAGATGCGTGCCTTGGTCATTGCCTGCAACTTTTTCAACAGAGCCTTGGGGAACATCTCACCAGCGACGACGAGGGCCTTGCAACGTGCCAGTCCTTCGCAGAACTCTGGCAGATCCATGAACTGGATGTAACGTGAGGGCGTTGCGCAGAAGCAATCCACCTCTGCCTCCACAAAGAGCCTTGCTAGCTCCACAGGACTGTGCGTCTCATCATCATTAGCCAGCACCAAGGTAAAGCCATTGAAGAGTGGGTTAACCACCTCTATCAGCGTGATGTCAAAGGCTATGGTCGATACAGCTAGCATGGCTGATACTTCCTTTGACATGTATTCCATCTCAAAGTTGGCAGGATGCGGGGTGAGGTAGCTGCATATGCCGTGATGGCGTAGCATGGCGCCCTTCGGACGCCCTGTTGAGCCCGAGGTGTAGATGAGGTAGGCGAGACTATCAGAACTGATGGAGAGATCGGGATTACCCTTATCCTCCCCTTGCAGCAATTCTTCCACGTCCAAGGCTAGCCCGTCTTCAAAGTCGGCTAACTTTGCCTTGTTGGTGATGATAAAGCGTGCTTCGGAATCATCGAGTACGTGACGTACGCGGTCTGCTGGATAATCTGGGTCACAGGGGATGTAGGCTGCACCCGCCTTGAGAATGCCAAAGATGGTGCAAACCAAGGCACTGGTACGTGGTAGCAGCATGGCAACACGCATACCAGGTTGGACACCTTGCGCGATGAGATTATGTGCTATGCGATTGGCCATAGCGTTGAATTGCTCGTAGCTCCATTCCCCATCGCAGGCAACGAGAGCCCTGTGCTGCGGCTTGTTGCGGGCATGTTCTTCTAGCCCCTGATGCAGCAGCTTGATGGGAATATCGCTTTGGGCAACGCAGCGGAAGCCCTGCAACTGTTCCTCTCGCTCTGGCGTGATGAGGGAAATATGCTTTGCGGGTTGCTCTGGCTTTTCCACCAGTTGGCTTAATACAAAGCGCAGGGAATCTCCCAGATGTGACATGAGTGCTGCGCTGTAGAGATTCTTATCATAGCGCAGGACAATGGCGTACTGCCCCTCATGCCATTCTATAAAGATGCCTAGTTTGAACATGGCGCGTTGTGCCTCTGTGCTCAGCGTGTTCATCTCTACATCTTGACCTCCCACTTGGTAGGAGGAAAGAAGCCCTACTTGATAGGCGTAGACTATGGATGGCTTGTAGCCGTAGTCTGCTGCTATTTTGGCATAGGGATAGTGCTCATGCTCTAGGGTCTCTGCAAGCAAATGAGAGATTTTTTTGCCGAAATCCATGACACTTTCCTCTCCCAATTGTATGGAGAGTGGCAGGGTCTTGACAAACATCCCCATGGTGTCCGAAAGGCGGGGATCGTTGCGACCACTACTCACCATGTTGATGTAGATAGAATTGCTGTTGACATAGCGAACCAGTGTTAGCGAGAGACAGGATAGGAAGAGCTCTGCTGGGCTGATGCCCATGTTCTTGCAGGCATTGTCCACAGGCAGGGGAGCAATGAGTACTTGATGCTCACCTTCTTCACCTAATTCTTCCTCCGCGTTGCTGCCTTCATAGTCGGATTCTAGCTCTGTACTTGCTTCAAAGTCAATGAGCTGATTTGCAAAGAACTGCTCTGCTTCTTGCTGATTAGCCCTTGTTTCTATATCAATAGCATCAAAGACGCTGATGGCCTCTGTTTCTGGCTCATGTCCCTCGAGGCGACTGCATAGTTCTCGCATGAATAAGTCCATGGAGTAACCATCAGAGATGAGGTGATGGAAGTCTATCAGGACGTAATGTGCCTGTGGGCTTTGCAGAATTTCCATACGATAGAGCGGCCCTGTCATCAGATCAAAGGGGCGTACAAAGGATTGGCAATGGGCAGGCAATTCCTGCTCTGAGAGCTGGTGATGACCTATCTCGCAGACAAAGTCAGCGTAGAGTTGTTGGGCTGTGCCTTGGCTGGTATCAAATCGCAGAGAGAAGGCAGGATGCGCCGCGATGCAATCACGCAATGCCTGTTGCAACTGCTCTACAGAGCAATCTGTACCAAATCGCAGCAGCGCAGGTAGATTGTAGACCGTGGATTCGGGCTTCTTGAGGCATTCATAGAATATGCCTAGTTGCGAGGCTGATAAGGGGTAACCATGCACCGTGTCCTGACTGGGGACTGTGCTCTGTTCCGCATGTTCTGCTTCGAGTAGGTGTTCGAGAATCTTGTTCTCTAGATGGACTATAGTTCCTTCTCGTAGTAACTTGCGGGCATCGAGTCTGACTTGATAACGCTTGTACACCATGACAGAGAGCTTGATAGCCGCAATGGAGCTGAGCCCCGCGTGGACAAAGGGGGTGTGTAAGCCTATGGAGGTGTTACCCAGTAGCTCTTGCAGCATGGAGCGCAGCTGCTCTTCCAGCATATTGGGGGTGGCATCCTCTTCAATTGCGTCCTCCGCTACTCGCTGAGCCAAGGGATCGGGTAGGGCGCGCCTATTCACCTTTTGATTGGGTGTCAAGGGGATGGCGTCTATCTGCATGATGATTTCTGGCACCATGTAAGCGGGCTTACTTGCGGCGACAAAATCCCTGAGAGCGGATTGGTCGATTTCCTCTTCACCCACGATGTAGGCAGCCATGAACTTCCCTCCTGCGGGGCTGGCAAAGGCCTGCACGGTGACATCCTTGATGCCTTCAAAATCACGCAGAATGGATTCTACCTCCGATAGCTCAATGCGGAAACCACGAATCTTCACCTGCGCGTCGCGACGGCCTATGAACTCTAACTGCCCATCGGGTAGCCAGCGAACAACATCACCTGTGCGATAGAGTCTCTCATAGCCAGCCTCGGAGTCATAGCAGTTGGGAACAAAGGTTTTTTCGCTGAGTTCTGGGCGATTGAGGTAGCCATCAGCCACCTGTGCCCCAGCAATGAGCAGTTCTCCCTGAGCCCCGGGGGCTTGGAGTCTTCCTGCGCTATCAACGACATAGAGTTTGGTACGTGCCATGGGGCGACCAATACGCATGTGCTTGATATTTTCCGTCACGGGGTAATGTGTGACGGCTACGGTGCATTCTGTAGGACCGTAGAGGTTCATCAGCGTAAAATCCTTGGGAGGAGGGAGGGGGACGAGGGCTTCCCCTCCCATGGAAAGGTAGCGCATGGTCTTTACCTGCGCACTGAGGGCAAATTGCCTGCCAACCTGCGTGGTCAAGAAGGCATGTGTGATGCCCACATGATTGAAATACTGCTCCAGACCAATGAGATCCAATCGCATATCATCCTCAATCACATAGAGAGTCCCGCCAGCCAGTAAGGGCGAGTAGTGATCTATCATATGCGCATCAAATCCATAGCTGGCATAGACTGGGCACTTTACCCCTGCATCCATTTGGTAAAAGTCATGCAACCAGTAGACGAGGCTTACCATATTGCGGTGTCGCAGCATGCAGCCCTTTGCCTGACCTGTAGAACCCGAGGTATAGAGAATGACATAGTGGGCATCAGCGGAGCACCGTGGCAGCGGCTTTTCCCAAGTGGGTAAGGAGCAGATATCCGCCGTGGATAGCACGTCGCCTTCATATTCTGTAATCAGGTGGAGCAGCGCATCATCTGCGATGACAAAGCAGGCAGAGGCATCATGTATCATGTAGTTGAGCCGCTCACTGGGATAATTGGGATCAAGGGGCTGATAAACAGCACCACAGCGCATCACACCCAGTGCTGCAATAAGCATCCATTCATTGCGGTCAACTAGCACGGAGACCACCTGTCCTTCCTTCACTCCACGGCGTATCAGCTCCCCTGCAAGCTTGGCACTGATTCTATCCAGTTGATTGTAGCTGTACTGACGCTCTGCGCAGACGAGGCCTACCTTATCCCCTTGTTGGCGCACCTGCTGCTCAAAGAGGCTCACAAGGGTCTCTGGGCAATCACTGATACTGTCGTTGGGGTTGAAGTCCTTGAGCTTTTCTTTCTGCTGTGCCGTGGTGATGCTGATATTGGCCAAGAGATCCTGTTGCACCAGCCCATCTAGGATGAGTAGCAGACTGTCAGCCATTTCTTGGACAAAGGCTGGGCTGTAGCTGGCGCGTGCAAAGGAAAAGAGTAGCTCAAAACCCTCTGCTTTTTCATAGGCTTGGAGGGATAGCTCCCCGCCAAAGCCTTGCTCGCCCAGCTCCTCCATATGGAGGGGTGCTCCGCAGAAATCCATATCCTCCAAACCAGCCATGCCGTAGGAGAACATTAGTTTGCTCTGCACACCAGTTGCCTCACTCAGCTCCGCAAAGGAGAAAATCGAGTTGTTGCGTGTTTCAAAAATTTGTTCCTGCACCGCGCGGAGGTAGTCATCAACGCGTTCTATGCCCTCTGTTGTGGCATAAAGGGGCAGGGGCTTTGCTAGTAGGGTGACCAGTCGTTCTGTCAACTTGGTATTGCGCGCGCTATCTATGAGGGAAAAGAGCGATTCTTTCTCATTGTTCCAACGCGCCAGCATGAGGCTGAGTGCGCTTGAGAAGAAGCAGGTAGGGCTGATGCCCTTTGTGTTGCAGAAAGCCTTGATGGCATCTGGGCACTGTTTCCAATGCAGCCTGATTTGCTCATAGCCTGCATCATCCACTTGACTATCTGCTAGGGGAAGCGAGTCTACCTCTATACCTGCAAATTGGGTGAGGAACCATTCCTTTGCCTCTTGGTATAGTTCTTCGCCACGCAGATATTCTTCGCGCAGGGCTGGGGCAAAGGGGTTGACCCTTTCTTGCTCTACCTCGTTGCCTCGGTAGATTTTATCTATGTCCTCCAAAAGAACACGCAAGGCCCATCTGTCCATGATGAGGTAGTGGGCGCGTAGGTAGAGGTAGGAAGCAGTAGGGCTTTGGTAGATGGCCCAATGGAAGAGTGGCTCATGCTCCCAGTCAAAGGGGTGCTTGACGCTGCGCTCTAGGCTGTCAAGGCAATCAACAGAAAGGAGGTCGGGGTAAAGATCTGCCTGCTCATCAATATACTGCTCCATATGCCCCTCGCTATTGATTTGCATACGCGTGGCGAGCCCTGGGTGTATATTGGCTGCCTGCTGCATTGCAAGGCGCAATGCCTTGATATCCGTTGCACTGGTTAAGTGTAACAGGATATGGAGGCTGTAGTCGTGATGTCCGTGCTCTTTGACGCTTTCGATGTAAATACCCTCTTGGGTTTTACTCAGGGGGTAGCGTTCTTTTGTTTGCTGCATGATGCGAGGGCGCGCCATGCAGAGCTTTGCAATGCCCTTGGGGCTGCGTCCCTGTTCTATCATACGACGGCTTAGGGCTAGCTCTATGCAGCGATATTGCAGTTCTCCCAGCTGAGATGAAGTACCACCTAGGGCGAAGAAGTCGCTTTCTTCGGTGATTTTTTCTTGAGGGAACATATAGCAAAATGCGTCAATAATATATTGACGCATCATGCTATCCAGCTTATCTCCTGATACCTGAGTAAAAGGAGATGGCTCGGATTGAATCATATGAGTGAGATGTGGTTGTAATGTTAATCTGCAAGCTCTGCGATGATGGGGTAGAGCTCTGTGACACCAAAGCATTTATTGGGCTGTCTTTTAAGTTGCTCTGCCTTTCTTTCAATTCTATCTTCTAGAATGTCTATTTCGGGGTACTGTGCCTCAAGCTTGTCTTCTTCGGCATCGCTAATTTGGTCTTCGATGATGTCCCAATGGTAATCAGCTTCCTTGTATTTAGCAATATTGGTATTGAGGATAGGAAGTGCAGCACGGGCACTTTCTGCACTATTAATGCTCTCAAGCGCAGCGTAGATATTACGCAGGGCAGCTTGCATATTGTCGAGTGCAGCAGCAGCGTGTTTTTTCTGTTGTGCTGTCATGGGGGCAGCTGAGGAGAGACCTCCCAACAGCAGTAGTGTTGCTATTATCGCGTTTTTCATGTTGTTATTGTTTATTGTTGTTGATATTTAATTTTTATCAGTTCCCCAGCGACGATGCAACCATTTTTCGGCGGGAGCGAAAAGAATTTTGTCAGCAAGAAGACCAATGGCAATGATAATAATCATGATACCAATGACTTGATGCATGCGGTGCAGCTCTCGTCCATAGTGGAGGTGCTGCCCCAATCCAAAGCCCGAGGCGACTGCGACGTAGATTTCTGCCGCCATGAGGGAACGCCACGCAAAGGCCCAACCCTGCTTCATCCCACTGACAAGGAAAGGGGCAGAGGCTGGCAGCGTGACATGGATGAGAGTGTAGAGCTGAGAGGCACCCATCGTACGCGCTGCGCGGGAGTAGATGGGGGGCACATTGCGCATACCATTTTGTGTGGAAAGGAGCACAGACCAGAGGCTACCCATAACTACAACAAAGAGCAAGGCTACCTCATCCTGACCAAACCAGATACAGGCCAGAGGCACCCAACAGACACTGGGCAGTGCCTGCAAGCCCAGCGCGAGAACACCGAGCGTGTCATTGATGGGGCGAAAACGCGCGGCCAGCATGCCCAGTGGCACCCCGATGAACAAGCCAATGAGGTAGCCGATGAAGAGTCGGCGCATGGTAATGAGCGTGGCTTCGGGGATTTTCCCATTCATGGTATTCTCCCACAGATACTCCACAACAAAGGTGGGCGAGGGGATGACATAGGGAGACCAAAGCTGAATATCCAGTCCTATAAAGGCAAAGCTACCCGTGCAGATTGCCCATGCTAAGATGAGAACGAGGAAGAAAATAAAGGTGAGTGTGGAGCGTTTCATATTCAAAAATAGCTTAGAGGTTATTATTAATCGCTCTCACGCGCACCTTCGTAGCCCTTGAGCTCTGCGGTGATTTCCTGAGAGATGTCTGCTAGATCATGGTCATTGATATTGCGGGGGCGAGGTAGTTCCACTCGGAACTCGCGTCTCACGCGACCAGGGTGAGGGGAGAAGAGGATGACTCTATCCCCCAGACAGACGGCTTCGCGCACGTTGTGGGTGACAAAGATAATGGTCTTGCGGCGTTTTTTCCAAATATCCTGAATATCGCCGTAGAGCTGCTCTCTGGTCATAGCATCCAAGGCAGAAAAGGGCTCATCCATCAGCAAAATTTTGGGATTGGGTGCGAGGGAGCGCGCCAGAGCAACGCGCTGGCGCATACCGCCAGAGAGCTCATGAATGTTGGATTGGGCAAATTTGTCCATCTTCACCAGATAGAGGTAATACCTTGCCACCTCCATGCGTTCCGTATTGTTGAGATTGGGCTTTTGCTTCAGACCGAACATCACATTGTCAATCACATTGAGCCAAGGGAAAAGCGCATGCTCTTGGAACATGACCAAGCGGTCACGCCCTGGTCCTGTGATGGGCAAGCCATCAATCAAGGCCAAGCCACTGTCAGGCTTTTCTAAGCCAGCGATGATATTGAGCAAGGTGGACTTCCCGCAACCAGAAGGCCCGACAAAGCAGACGAACTCCCCCTCATTGATGGTGATGCTGGCATCATCTAGAGCCCTCACCGTGCCATTGCGTGTGTTAAAATCCTTGAAAATATGTTCTAGGTTGAGCTTTGCTGTGGGGAAATTATGGATTTCTTGTTCTAAGTTAGCTTGCATGATTTTCTGCTGTGGTTGAAGGTTGGGCGATGATGGTGTTGATGTCGGCTACGTTTTCGAGAATTTCTGCCTCCTTGGCATCCTTGACAAACTCTGCTAGGGCATCTAGGTCAATGGCGGTGTCGGCTTGCAGGCGTGCCCAAGCACTCTTGATGATAGCTGGGTCAATGGGGGACTGCATGAGCATGCTGAGTTCTTCGATGACGCGACGCTGCGCCTCCTCGGGGTTGGCGATAATCCAAGAGGTGAGTTCCTCATGGGCGCGGGCAAAGGTGGCAGCAAGCTCTGGCTCTCGGTCTAACCACTTCTTACGCACGGCAAGCAGGGTGGTGACAGCCTCCTTGTCTTCAAAAAAGATACGCCCATCGGCAGAGCTCACCAGCTGGGACAACCAAGGCTCTACGGTAAAGCTGGCATCAATCTCCCCGCGGTCGAGGAGGAAAAGCTGCATGGAATTGCTAGTTGGCAGGATGGAGACCTCCCCCTTGCCATCTAGGGTATTGCTGATGTCATGCTCTGTCATCCAAGCACGGCATGCCACATCCTGTGTGTTGCCCAGTTGGGGAGTCGCAACGCGCTTTCCCTTAAAATCGCTGGCTTTTTCTATGCCACTGTCCTCACCAACTACAAGGGCAGAGCCACCCTTCACTGCGCCTGAGAGCACGCGCAGTTCCTCCCCCTGAGAGGCGGCAAAGGCGTTAATAGCAGGACTGGGTCCCACATAGCAGAGATCAATGGTGCGGGAAAACATAGCCTCCATCGCAGTAGGACCTGCCGTGTACATCATCCAATGGATGCTGTGATTGGGGAAATAGCGCTCAAACCAACCCTCTCCCTCACGACTCATGTTACGAGCAACAAGGGCTTGGATATGAGTCACATTAGGGAAATGTCCAATATTGATGCGCGTCTCATCCTCCTCCTTAGAACAAGAACTGAGGAGCAAGGAGCTAGCGCATAATAATAATGCAAGAAGTGCATAGTTGAAAACCTTCATGTGATACATACAATAGCATACATGTCTTCTTGCGTCAAGAAAACATGCTAACTATGGGACATCCTATGGGACATCCTTCTTGAGTATTTTTGTATAATGATTATACTTATCAATGCTACGCTTATCATATACAACCCAGCTGCTATACTCGATATCCCACTTCCCATCTTGACGTAATAATTTGAGCTCAATCAGAGTGTTTTGGGGATTTGCGAGTAGGAAAGCGTTCCCCTCGCCAGAGCGCCTTTCCTCTTCGCATTGCTGCGCCCACTGTTCATCAAGCTTCTTTCCAATAAGTTCCCAATTGATAGTAAGTATCTCATCCTCTTTGCCTTGAAAAGTAAAAACAAGGGGGAGTTGATTTCTTCGGAAATAGAGCTCTAGCTCATCGCCATCTTGGATGTTCTCCAAGGTGACTTCCCCTCTAATGAGACTTTCGTCAACGAGGTAGAGAGGAAAATAGGTTGTCGCTATGGGGTTGACTAGATCGTGATACCATGGACGCTGTCTATAGAGCCCCAAGAGCACATCGGCACTTTCTTGCTTTTCATTCCGTATGATGAGTTCTTTCGTACTGCCGCTAAAATTGTGATAAAGAGAGCTAATCCCTACAATCAAGGCAAGAGGGCTTATTATCCACAGAACTAAAATGTCGAGGAATTTTAAGAATATTCTCACTAGTTTTTTCATAAAAGATTGAGAGAATATTATCATGTGAATTATCGGAAAGCAAGTACGTAAAATAGAGCTTTCAAATGGCGGTTCAAAATGATAGGCTTATACTCTAACATATCTCAAGACTATAATGATTAAACTACCCTTCTTCGTCCTTTTTGGTGTTTTTTGTTGTCCCCTTTGGGCAAAATATCAAGGCTTGGTCTATCAAGACAGCAACGCAAATGGCCAATATGATCAAGGGGAATCCTTGCAGGCAAATGTTCTCGTGTCAGATGGGCTCCATGTGGTGAAAACTGACAGCAAAGGACGCTTTCAGCTGGCTGGGCATGCTAAGGAAAAATTCATTTTTATCACAACGCCCAGTGGCTTCAAAACCTATAATGCCTACTACCAAGCCATAGAGGCCGGTAAAGAGCAGTATCAATTTGCCCTTTACCCATCAGCGGGTGTTGCAGAGGACGGCAGTCATCAGTTTATCCAAATCACGGACACAGAAATCCGCGAAGAACAAGGACATCAATCATGGATAGAGGGTATTAAAGAATACAGTTCTCAGCAGCAGAGTGCCTTCATTTTCCACACAGGTGACATATGCTACACAGAAGGTCTCAAGGCTCATATCAAGATTATGAATAGCAAAAACATGGATTGTCCTGTTTACTACACCATAGGCAATCATGATCTTGTTTCAGGCAAAACGGGGGAGGCACTTTATGAATCGCTCTATGGCCCAGTCTATTATTCCTTTGATGTGGGCAAGGTGCATTACATCGTCGTACCCATGCTCAGCGGTGACTATGCTCCCTCTTATAGCAAGGAAGATGTTTACAACTGGCTCATCAATGATTTGGCGCAAATTGAGGAAGGTACACCCATCTATATCTTTAGCCATGATAGAGGTGGCTCGACACCTGATGCTCTCACCTACAATATCAATGCAGAAAAGACCCTAGAATTAGAGAAACACAATATCAAAGCATGGGTCTATGGGCATTGGCATGTTAATCATATTTCCAAACACGGAAAGGCCTACTGCATCAGCACCTCAGTCCCCATGAATGGTGGTATAGACCACTCCACCGCCTCTTACCGCGTGATGCACATTGATGGCAAGGGCGACTTCCGATCAGAGCTACGCTATCTCAATGTTGACAGTGTTACCATCAGCTCCATCAACCGCAATCAATCCCCTGTTACGGGTGAGGGTATAGTTCCCCTCATGGTCAATGCCTACAACAGCAACAGCCCCGTGCAGAGTATCAATTACCAGATTAAAGTCAATGACAGCATCACCTCACAGAAAGGCAAACTTTCTCAGCAAAGCGACTGGGCGTGGAGTGGGGCTATTGACACAAAAGGCTACCAAGAGGGCGATAATATCACCGTCCAGCTTCTCCTCAATTACCAGAATGGAGAAGTAGTCAAAAAGGAAAAGAGCTTCATCCTCAACAGAAAAACAGCAGAGGTCAAGCTACAAGGTGATTGGACCAATCTCCTAGGCAATGCGGCGCATCGCGGAGTCGTCCAAGCCACACTCAGCGCATGCCCTCAGCTTAAATGGGTGAACAACATAGGATCCAATATCTACATGACCTCTCCCATCATCTATCAGGGCAAGGTCTACACTGCCTCCATGGATGAAAATAACCAGAGCAAAAGTTCTGTGGCAGCCTATGATGCCCATACAGGAAAGCTTTTATGGAAGTACCCCACCCAGCACTCCGTTAAAAATACCATTGTAGCGGAAAGCGGGTACATCTTTGCACAAGACGCCCTTGGCATACTCTACGCCCTAGAGGCAGATAGTGGAAAACTAGCATGGCAAAAGCAACTCAAGGTGGATTACACACCGGGGCTCAATGAAGGGCTCGCCACGCAGGATGGTGTCGTCTACGCGGGAGTAGGGCAGGGACTAGTTGCTGTTGAGGCCTCTAGCGGCAAAATCCTCTGGCAAAATAAAGACTGGTCTCAGGGCTACAGTGCAACATCTACCATCAGCCTAGGCGGCAATGTTCTTGTCTTGGGTACGCAATGGGGGGCACTTTACGCCAATGATAGCAAAACTGGTAAAAAACTCTGGCAGCTCAGCGACGGAGAACTGCGCCATCGCGCCTCTAGCCCATCATTCTATGATAATAAGCTCTATACTATTTCTTATAACTCCCTTTATATCATAGACCCAAAGGCAGGTAAGGTCATTCAAAAGAAAAGCCTTCCCTACAGCCTAGATGTCACTTCTACTCCGCTGCTTACTGATACTCATATTATTTTTGGAACGGCCACAGAAGGACTCGTCGCCTTGGACAAAAATACCCTAGAAGAAAAATGGAAATACCGCACAGATGAAGCCCTCATCATCACCGCGCCTTACGTACGACGCCCAGCCGCGATGATAGAGAGCAGCCCCGTCCTTGTTAACAATACGGTATTCATAGGTGGGCTAGATGGTACGCTTCATGCACTAGATAGTCGCAGTGGCAAGTTGCAGTGGAAGGCTGCATTAGGTGCTCCTATTTTTTCTAGCCTAGCAGTCAGTGGTAACAGTATTTATATCTGTGATTTCGCTGGCAATATTTATTGCTTTGTGAGCGAGTAAGAGTTATAAAGCACACTTGTTAAATGAGCTTGCTAAGTCAGATCTAACTTGATATATTGAGGATAATGAACGCACGCGTCTCTTCTTATTTACCTATTCTGTCTTTGGCTCTTGGTTCTAGCTTCTGTTTGGCAAAGGAGCAAGCCAATGTTATTTTTGTACTAGTCGATGATATGGGCTGGGGGGACTTGAACCTTTACCACCAGCAAAATCACCTAAAAGGTCCGCGTATTGATACTCCTGCATTGGATGCGCTGGCAAGGCAGGGGGTGCAACTATCGCGACACTACACGGCTGCTCCGGTGAGCGCACCTGCTCGCGGTTCTCTCTACTCTGGCATGCATCAAGGGCAGGCTGCCGTTGTTCGCAATAGCAATTTTGATGCACCCCTAGAGGATAATGTCACCCTTGCTAGCCTGATGAAGTCGGCTGGCTATTCCACCGCTCTCATTGGCAAGTGGGGCATTGCTGGCGGCATGCAGATGGGCGGTACTCCGACCACTTGCCCCGCGTGGCCAACAAAGCGCGGCTTTGACTACTTCTTTGGCTACGGCAACCACCGCATGGGACATAGGCATTACCCCTATGAAGATCCCCATCAAGACCCCGAGAACAACTGCAATGCCATCTGGGATGGGGACAAGCTGATTACGCCTCAGCTAGCAGGCTGTTACTCAACTGATCTTTACACAGCAAGGGCGAAAAAGTGGATTGTTGACCATCAAAAGCAGAATCCAGAAAAGCCCTTCTTCCTCATGATTGCCCACACAGCCCCCCATGCGCGACTTGCGCTACCAGCTGTTGCGTACCCCAAGGGTGGTGGTCTCAAGGGAGGTGTGCAGTGGCTAGGAGAGAGTGGCAAGATGATTAACACCGCCAACCACGAGACATGGGACAGCTACATGTACCCCCGCTACGCCGAGGAAAAATGGCCGCTTGCAGCAAAGCGTCACGCCAGCATGATTACCCGCGTTGATGAATCCATTGGCGACCTGGTCACCCTGCTCAAGGATCTCGACATAGATGAGAATACCTACATCATCTTCACCAGTGATAATGGGGCACATGATGAGTTCGGCGCAGTGCCCGATGGAGGAGAAAAGCATCCCATCCCCAGTCAAGACCCCTCATTCTTTAGAAGCTATGGCCTCAGTGATGGAATCAAGCGAGATGTGTGGGATGGTGGCTTGCGTGTTCCTTGTATCGTCTACGCCCCATCACGTACGGCAAAGGGCATCAAGAACGCGCACCCCAGCCAGTTCCATGACTGGATGGCTACCTTTGCAGATATAGCAGGTGTGCCCCGCCCAGCGCGCACGGCAGGTCGCTCCCTGTTGCCCCTCTTGCAGAATGAAAAGAGCGCATTGAAGGATAATATTGTTTACACGGAGTTCTTGGGTCATGGGCACATGACGCAGTTCCCCCACTATGCGGCTAACAAGAAAAACCGCCCACGTGGAGAGCAGCAAGCCTTCTACTTTGTCTCCCCCCAAGGGCAGTGGCTCAAGGCCATAAGGACAGGCATCAAAACAGGTGATCTCAGTGAAAAGTTTGAAGTCTACGACACCCTAGCCGATCCACAGGAAACAAAGAATGTCGTGCATCTCTTGGGAGAAAATGCCCAGCAATTGCTGCAAGACTTTTACCTACGCCAGCGCATTCCCTATAGCTATGTGCAAGAAAGTACCGCAGGGAAGAAGTCAGAATACCATTATACAGGCAAGAGACCATATGACGGTCAAGCCATCCCTGCTGTGGCTTTTACCCCACAGGCAAAGCCCGGTCTAGCAGGCCGCAAACTAGCATGGTCAAAAGACCTTGGCTGGGTGCCTGACTTTTCCACCCTCCCCAATGTGAAGGACGCAGAAGCTATCAATCAAGAAAATACCGCAGCCTTTGACCTGCCAGCAGGGACTGTAGTAGAGTTCTCTGGCTACCTGCACGTCACAGAGACAGGTAGTTACTATCCCCAACTCCAACTCAGCGAAGGAGGGCGCGGACACATACGCCTGCATAACATCAGCCTAGAAAACACAGGACCTGTCGTTTTGCAAAAGGGCATGCACCCCATCACCATCACCTTCACACAGGATCAATCCCAAGACGGTAAAGCGCAGATTGACTGGTTGATGGGTGAGAAAGGCAAGGGCAAGGCTGCCGAGACAAGCTATAGACTAAGCTATAGAACTAGCAATTAACTGAGGCAAGGCTGCGCCTGCGCTTTTTCCCACGCGATGAGTGCAGCCTTGCGGGCAGGTCCCCAGTGGTATTGACCGATGATGCCTTCTCGTCTGATGACGCGGTGGCAGGGGATGATGTAGCCTATGGGGTTTTTGGCGACACAGCTGGCAACAGCGCGCACGGCACTTTGCTTTTGCACCATGGTGGCGACTTCGGAGTAACTGGCAATGTTACCACTGGGCAGGCTGAGGAGGGCTCGCCATACTTGTATTTGAAAGGGACTTCCCTTGAGCAGCAGTTGCAGAGGGGCTTCCCTTTCTCCAAAAATTTGCAGAGCAAGCGTCTCTGCATCTGCGTCGCTACGCTGCCATGTGGCAAGCTGCCATCGTTCTTGGATTTCTGCGAGGACGCGCTCGAAGTCCCCGTCCACAAACTCCAAGGCGCAGATACCGCGTTGGGTGTTTGCAATGAGGACATCACCAAAGGGGGAGGGGGCTTGACCGTAACTGATGGTGAGGCTGTGTCCCTCCTTCTTGTACTCCCCCGGTGTCATGGCCTGTGTTTTAATCATGAGATCATAGGCGCGGGACTGGGCGGAAAGCCCCACATTTTCGCTGGCTTCTAGCACACTGCGCGTGCGGCGTATCTCTTCCTTGAGAGCCTCGCTGGTGAGAAACTCTGCAAACTGCTTGGGCGAGACACCTGCCCACTGGGTGAAGGTGCGTTGGAAGTGATAGGGGCTCATGCCCACCTGCGCGGCTACCTCAGCCAGCGTTGGTTGCTGGCTGTAGTGAGCCACGAGGTATTGAATCGCTTTTTCTATACGCTGGTAGTTGATGGCATCTGTGGTGCTGGTCATGTGCTGAATGTTAGAATACCTGAAAGGCGGCAGCCAGTGCAACCCGAATCTTGCTCTTTTTTCACGATTCGCTCTTTTTGGCAAGATCCCATGCCGTCTCACCGAAGTCCGTTTTGCGCAGGGGATCAGCACCATGTTGGAGGAGTAATTCTGCGAGCGCGTGCTCCCCGCTCCAACAAGCCCAGTGGAGGACGGTGTAGCCATTTTCATCTGCATGATGAATATCTGCGCCCCAGTGGACGAGGTCGCGTACTCTCTTCTCATTTCGGTAAATGGGATATTCCAAGAGCAAGTTGCCTTGTGCAGGCGAAAGGGTATTGATAGAGATGCCCATATTTAACAAGAGTGGTATCATCTGCCATGCTTTATCCCCTCCGAACGCTGCTGCCGATAGGAGGGAGTAGTGCTGATACTCCTCCATTGTCGCTCCCTGCGAGAGAAGGAAATGGAACATCTGCTCATTCCCTGCAAAAAGGGCATCGCGTAAGGGAAAGTTATAGGCACCGCTGCAATAACGACACTCTGTGCAGGCATTGACGTCGCCACCTTTGCTAATCAGTTGACGCATGAGAGGAATATTGGCTAATTTTGCCGCTGCAAACATAACCCCCGCTGTGACCTTTGCGCCGCAGGAGAGAAGGTAATCTATCATGTCAAATTGCTTGAACTGCACGGCTATTTCAAGAGCATTTACATGAAAGCCATAGCGACGACTTGGCCTTTCATTGATATTTGCGCCAAGGGAAAGGAGGAGGGCAGTACTGTCTTTATCTCCCTTGTAGGCTGCAATCATCAGAGGGGTCCAACTTTCATGAGATTTGGTCTCAAAAGACGCACCCCGCGTAAGGAGGAGACTGACAGCCGTCCTATGTTCAGACATCAAGGCGAGCGCCAAGGGGCTTTTGTCGAACTTGGAGCGAGCATTGATGTTAGCCCCCGCATCTAGCAAGAATTGCACCATCTCCAGCTGCCCGCTTTCGGCAGCTAGGTGGAGGGGGGTATTATAGTATTCCCCCCTGTCCTCCAAGCTGTTGCCCGCATGGTGGAGCAGTTGCACCATCTCCACGTGTCCTTCTAGCACAGCTAGGTGTATGGCGGCATTGCCCCGAGTATTGCGGCAGTGGACATCGCCCCCTTTTTCTAGGATGAAGCGCGCTAGCCTCACCTCACCGTGCTTTGCTGCGAGGTGCAGCGTGGTGTTCCCTTGTCGATTAATGAGTCTCAGTTGAGTAGCTTTTGCTACTGTATCGAGATTGTCTTCTATAAGCCCATCGCTATAGAGCTGTTGAAGTTGCGAGCAGAGGCTTGGGATATGCTGATAAGGCGGAAAATTCATAACCCTTCACCATAGCATACTGACGCAGTATGTCAAGCCGTGTTTTTGAAAAGCATCAGGTTATTTTTGTGGGTCCTCTGGGGCAAAATCTTTATTACGAATGATGCTGGGATCAAAGGGCTTGCTGTTTTCTTCTGTCTCTTTGTCATCCATAATGCTTTTAATTGTGTGATTTGCCTCAAGATCGAGACCGTGGGTGACGCTTAATCCTTTGCCCTTTCTGTTATCATAGAAGGAGACAAGCGCGGATGCTTCAAAGACACTCAGGTTATTGAGACGCTTGAGGTAATCGGATTTGAGTTCTTTGATGGCGTACATAGTCATCCACCCCTTCTCATTGGGACGATAACAGAGCCAGACATGATTAATCCCGCCTTTGTCAGGTAAATGGAAGAAGGTGTAAATGAGGGCAACGCTGCGTTGCTCGTTCCAAAAGAGATGGTCGCGCAGGCGTGGCGTGAGCATCTTTACCCACTCTTCTTGGCGAGGGCTAAGCTTGCTTTCATGAATTGTGCGTATGATACCCGTTGAGGTATGCTCAAAGCTAGGGAGTTCTCCTCCTTCATCTCCATGAAGACTGAAGACAGAGGCTGCGATAAGGGCGAGACAGGATGATTTTTTCATTGCTAATTTTTATTTTACTCTATCATAGATCTGATCTTGCGCAAGTCATTTTTTTTACTGCTGCAATAATGCAACTACCCGACTTGCTAGCAAGTCGGGTAGTCAATTTTTAATTTTGCTAATTATTTAGTATCCAGCTTTTTAATGCGGATATTGCGGAACCAGACATCATCTCCGTGATCCTGCAATCCAATGAAGCCAGATCTCTTCTCGCCCCCGCAATTGAGCAGCAGATCATAGGCCATGGGCCATTTGTCCTTGCTAAACTTGCTGGCATCAAGCATCGCCTTCCATTGTGGAGTCCAGAGGTGGTATTCTACCACTGGAACATCATTCTGGTAATGGATGACTGTACCCTTGAAGACAAGAATCTTTGCCTTGTTCCACTCTCCATATGCCTTCTGGTTTTGGGGAACAGCAGGTATCATGTCATAGAGTGAAGCCGATTGGCGGTTGTTGTCTTTACCCAAACGAGCGTCAGGGTGGTTAGCATTATCCAAGAGCTGGTACTCTGGGGCAGAGATATAGATGGGCTGATTGGGTATCTCCTGCGCCAAGTAGAAAATACCAGAGTTGCCCGCCTTAGATATCTTCCATTCCAGCTCTAACTCAAAGTTATCAAACTTCTCATCAAAGATGATGTCACCACCATCCTTACTTTGTGCCTCGCCGCCACCAGATCCAGAGAACTTGATGCAGCCATCTTCAATACTCCACTTGCCAGGTACATCCTTGCGGTTGTAGCCGCGCCATCCCTTGAAGGTCTTGCCATCAAAGAGGCTTATCCATTCGCCTTCTGCCTCTGGGGGCACGACTTTTTTAATAACCCCCTTGCCTTGGCAGGTGGGACAGACTTGCTCTCCCTCACTGGGGTTATGGGCATTGGCATCTGAGAAATTCAGAAGAAGTGAAGTAGACATAATAGCTAGTAATAATTTAATCTTCATATGTTATGTGCTTTGTTTATTGTGGCATGGGTGGTAATGTCCAACCCTCGCGATAGGTGTGTTTAATCATCTCATTGGCAAAATCCAAGGCGGAAATCGGATCGGTGTACTCTTTATCAAAGGTGGGGTGACCATCCTCGATGCTGAATCCATCCTTCGTCATGATCTTGATTTGCTCATCTGGTCCTATATTGGTGAACTTCATTTTATCGCCATCCCACATGAGCTCTTTGTTGAGGGCTTGCAAGCGAACAGCGAGAACGCCCATCACCACAATCTCATTGAGAGGACCTGCGACGCTGAAGTCTGATAAAGTGGGTACGCGCTTTTCTTTGGGCTCTTTTGCCGCACGAACGAAGTCTTGCTCATGGCTGAGCTTGCAGACAGGATGACGCTGCGGAACCTTGGGCTTGCGACCCGAGACGAGGATGGGTTCATGCCCATAGCAACCGCAAATGAGGGTGTCCTTTGTACCGTGGAAAATGGTGCAACCACCGTTCATGTTCAGATTAATACCAGGGTCAAGACCCTCGGGGCGACTGGGTTGCAGACCGCCATCATACCAAATCAATTCCACCTCGGGTAAGGCTATCTTTTCAAGGGCTTTGCGCGCGGGGAATTTGAGGTGGACACGCTCCGCATTAGGTGCGCACTCTGTAAGCAAAGGAGTGGAGCTTCCTTGTGCAGAGATGGGGTGACCCAATTTAAGAGCGCGGTAGACCACGTGTAGCAGGTGAATTGCCATATCACCCAATGCACCCGTGCCAAAATCCCACCAACCACGCCAATTCCATGGGGTGTATATGCTGTTGTATGGTCGCACTGGTGCTGGACCAATGAAGAGATCCCAATCAAGCGTGTCGGGGATGCTTTCCACCTTTTCGGGGCGGGTTAAGCCTTGAGGCCAAATGGGGCGGTCGGTGAAGGACTCCACCTTCGTAACCTCGCCAATTTCGCCATTCCAAATCAAATCGCAAACCATGGCAATACCAGCTGCCGATGCACCTTGGTCACCCATTTGCGTGGCCACACCGTGGTGGGCAGCCAGCTTTGTGAGCAAGCGTGATTCGTACACAGTATGCGTCAGCGGTTTTTCGCAGTAGACATGGATGCCGCGCACCATGGCTTCTGCTGCAATGATGGCGTGGGTGTGATCCGACGTAGCAATCACAACAGCGTCAATATCCTTCCCCATTTCGTCAAACATTTTACGGAAATCTTTATACTTCTTCGCCTTAGGGTAGCGTTTGAATGTATTTGCAGCATATTTCCAGTCCACATCGCAGAGGGCTACGATGTTTTCTGTTTCCATATTACGCAGAACACCTGCGCCTCTACCTCCAACACCTACACCTGCGATATTAAGCTTCCGTTTAGGCGCGTCTGTTGAGGTTGATGTGTCGCCCATTGCATGGGGGACAGCCATTAAGCCAGCTAAGCCGAGAGTTCCTCTTGAGAGAAACTGTCTTCTGGTCAATTTGTTATTCATGGTTTATTATGTTGTTTTGTTTTATTTCACATAGGGTGCCAGATTCAAATAGTCGAAGCTACGCTCCACACAACCGAGTGGGGGCAGGGGTGTGTAACGTTCTACTTCTACATAATAATCCTTAACACCTATTTCATAGGCAGCATTGAAAATTTCTTCAAAATCCAGCAATTCACTGTCGCCAATGATGCTTTCGTCTTTGATATGGAGGAGTGGGATTTTTTTGCCATGCTTTCTCATGTAGGCAGCAGGGTCAACCCCACCCTTCATCGCCCAATAAACATCGAGCTCAAAGACCATATTCTCTGCGGCATTCTCAATGAGGTAGTCGAGAATACGCACTTCACCTCTTTCCTCAAATTCAATCGCGTGGTTATGGAAGCCAAAGAGCATTTGGCGGCTTTTAGACATCTCCGCAATTTCATTAAAGTAATCGCTATAAAGCTTGATATCATCTAGCGTTGCGCCAATGGGGAATGAGGGTTGAATGGTGTAGCGACAGCCCAGCTCTGCCTGCGCATCAAGAGCGCGATTCCACCAATCTTTTGTTGCTGGTGGGTTCTTTGCATCATGACTGCGGCCTATGTGACTACTAGTTACCTTCATGCCTAAATCCTCAACAATTTGGCGAAATGCCTTGGGTTGATGACCATAAAATTGCCCGTTATGGTAACCAGCAGTCTCAAGAGATAGGTAACCAATCTCTGCTACATTTTTGAGAGTTTGGAGAGGATTTTCGGCCATGGCTGTACGCAGCGAGTACAATTGCAAGCCTATGATTTTTTTCCGATTTGGATGTCCATTTTTTTCTTCCCCAAATAAAAAGGAGAGGGGGCTTGCTGCTACAAGGGTACCAAGAGTGGCTGAAAAACTTTTAGAAAGAAAAGTACGCTTATTCATGATCACAGGGGGATGTTCACTCCTCATCCTAACAGAATAGAAAGAGAATGCAAGCAAAGAAGACAAAAAAATCAATGAAAAACAATCATTGATTTTGGATAGAGTGCTGTGATTATATTAAATAGCTTTATATCAATTCTTTAATTCCTTATTTGATAATGTTTGAATCTATATGCCAATAGTGAAAATAACAGTCCCCTTGGCATGCTGCCTAGGGGACTGTTTTAGTTTTGGATTCTTTCTTTTAGAAGACGAACCTTATACCGACAGAACCTGATGCAGAACTATCTTCACTGCGCAGCTCGGCGCTTGTTTGACCAAAGAGGCTCCACTGAGCGTTCAATGGTAAGGAGCCCGAGAAGTTCAAGCGCAAGCCCATCTCATCTGTCGATGGTCCCTGCTGCGTGAAGCTGCTAGATCCTCCCAAGAAGCGATTGTGGACTACGTTGTCTGTCTCGCCTGCGTTGTAGATAAACAAGGCGTCTACTGAGACGTAGCCAGCATGACCATTGAGCTCATATCCGTAGCTGTAACGAGCACCCAGTCCTAGTTCGATGCTGCTAATTGAATCGAATTCGCTTTGCAGACCTGCGTTGTCGAAGCCTGTTTCTGTGATGTCATCAATGCTGCCGAAGCTAGCGTCGATTAGTGCCAAGCCTGCGAGCTTATGCGCGCTGTCCTTTGCTAGTATGTCGTAGCTGGCTTCGTAGGAGAGGTTGACGAGGGTGGCACTGGTGCTACCTTCGGCTCGTCCCGCGATGCTGTCAACACCCGCGGAGACAAAGACGTCGCGCGATGTGTCGATGTCGTGTGTGCTCATGCCTATGCTGAAGTACTGGGTCAGTCTATCGTGGGTGCAGGTGGCTGTTATGTCGACATACATGCTTTCGGCTTCCAATGTGGTGGCTGCTGCTGTGGCGTCGTCGTAACTCATGGCGAAGTCGTAGCCAAGTATCCATTGCTCATTTACCTTATAAGCACCCGCGATAATACCGCCCACGCTGTCGCTATCATAAGCTCCCGCTATTCCGTTATTGGAGATATTATGGGTGCTGCTGGTAGCACTAGCGCTGATGCTATGGGTGCCGTTTTCGGCAAAGAGCAAGCCTTGGTAGAGTCCGCGCTGTGTAGCACGCAGGGTTTCCAGATGCTCGCTTACGCTGTCTTCGAGCAATTTCTTGGTGCCAGCCAGCCCACGCCCACCGAGGCTGTCGAGGCCAGCCAAGACTTCTTCTTCACTTGGTGCACGGTTCAGGGCATCAAGTACTTCTTCCAGCACTGTTCCCTTGATGGTTTCTCTATCAATGGCATCTAGGTTGTCACGTACTTCTTCTTGGTTGATATTGCCTTCTACATTGGCAAAGCTGTTGCCAAAGTAGAGGTAGATGCTGCCATCAGAAGTGGTCAGGAGGAAGTCATTGACGTCGCCAAGCCCATGCTCAACGGAGAGCAGGTCGATGTCGATATCGCTGGCGCTTGAGCTCGTCTTGTCGAAGAGCTTGATGGAGTCGCCCTTCTGGATGAGATCCATGTCAGCGTCATCGATGAAGTCGAGCTGAATCAAGCCACCTAGGCTTCCCAAGGTGAATTCTCCACTGTAGGCCAAGGTGTCAGAGCTAATGATGCCCTTATCGTCGATATTGACGTCGAAGACGAGGGTGGATGCTGTGAGGCTGCGTGTCAAATCGTTGCCAATGTTGACGCTTTCGGTACTCAGAGTACCGATGCTACCTTGTCCTTCGATGTAGAAGGTGCTGCCACCTTCGACGCTGAGGCTTTCTATAGAGCCCGTTGTGTCCAGTCCCAATTGGGAGTTGCCCTTGACGATGACATTCAGATCCTTGTTAGCGTCTAGTACCAGATGCGTGGCATCTCCACCTGTCTTGGTGAGGGTACCAGTGATGCTGAGGCTATCTGCCGACAGGCTGCTGTTAGCACCAAAGTTGGTGTTACCCAATATCTTGGCGATGCCTGTGGCGGTGATCTTACCGTTTTCCATGCTCAGGTCACCATCTACATAGAGATTGGAGGCCTTAAGCTCATGCGCGTCACCCACAGTAAGATTGTTGGTGATATCCATGTCGCCTGTGACATCCATGAAGCCGCCGTTGAGGGTAGCTTCACCTGTGATAGTGGCGTCACCAGTGATGGTCAGCTCGCTATCTGTCGCAATGAGATCATTGGTACTCAGACCGCCAGCGGTGATGGTGGAGTCGATGATATTGCTGTCACCTGTGACTTCCAGAGCATTGGTGATGCCTAGGCTGCTGCCCTCGCTCATGCCCAGATTGCCGCCTACTGTGAGGCTGTTTGCATCCAGCTGGTGCGCAGCGTTTAGCATGAGACTGTTGGTGACATTCATGTCGCCTGTGACATCCATGAAGCCGCCGTTGAGGGTAGCTTCACCTGTGATAGTGGCGTCACCAGTGATGGTCAGCTCGCTATCTGTCGCAATGAGATCATTGGTACTCAGACCGCCAGCGGTGATGGTGGAGTCGATGATATTGCTGTCACCTGTGACTTCCAGAGCATTGGTGATGCCTAGGCTGCTGCCTGCGCTCATGCCCA
>CAYJON010000013.1:0-31349 GCA_964371795.1 uncultured Akkermansia sp.
TTTTTTAACATCACATCATTTCGTAAACTAATTTTGCAAGGTGCCCTTTATGTTACTGTTACTTTTTTAGTTCAATTACTTCAAAACGTAGTGGAACGGGCTTCTGCTCTGCATCGGAGAATTTTTGCAGCGAGCCTCCGTCTACGCTAAAACTACTCTTTGCTAGATCGAGCTCAAATCGATGGAATCCATCTATATCATAGATGAAGTTATAGTGCAGTATATACTCCATGCTTACTATTGGTGCGGTGTTATCAGCCTTAATAACGTTATCTAAGTTCATTTTTAGAATAATACCAGAATTATCTTCGGGGAATGTTATTTCTGGGGTTACGGAAAAAGAGCTGGAATAATCAATATTAAAGGGACCAACAGATACCGCCCAAAGCTGAATATTTTCACCGATAAACTGCATACCATCAACTATTTCGCTACCAGCTGGGATTGCCGCATTCACTATGTTGAATTCGTCTTGATTTGTTATAGCCAATGATGGATTAACTTCCACTGCGTCAGTGAAGAAGGCCTTTATTTCTTCTTGGGTGAATTCGCTTTCATTTCCAGCTGCTGCGGGTGGATTGTCATCATCACCGCAGGAGGTGATGGCGAGCATGGGGAGGATGGCTGCTGTGCTAAGCAGTGCCAGTCTTTTCATGGATTTGTTAAGTATTTTCATATGATTTTTTCTATTGTTTTTTAGAACTTTATGGCATTTTCAGGGTCACGGATAGCAGGTATTGAGGAACCGTCAGATTTGTAGCAGTGCCGAAGACGTACTCCTGGCTATTACCGATAGTGAAGCTACTATTTTCAAAGTTTAGGACAAATCCATCATTGAATTCTTCTCCCCCTGGTACAAAGTCATAGTGCAATACGTACTTCATGGGTATGGGATCTCCACTTGTGTTATCTGCTGTCCTCACATCCTCACAGTTTATCGTAAAAATAATACCAGAGTTGTCAGCGGGAAATGTTGTTTCCACCGTTAATGTAATCGATTCTATCCCTAAGGAACCATCATTTGATACTGATAATATACCGAAGGCATATGAAGATTCATTATCCATAGGACGCATATTTTGAATCAGCTGAGTATCACTAGGTATAATAAGCGTCCCAGTATCAATATCATAACGGTTTCTTAAATTCACAATCCAGTTAGTATAATTCAGTGCATCATTGAAAAAAGCCTTTATCTCGGCTTGGGTGTAGGCTCCTTCACCTCCTGAGGAGGCGGGGGGATTGTCATCATCACCGCAGGAGGTGATGGCGAGCATGGGGAGGATGGCTGCTGTGCTAAGCAGTGCCAGTCTTTTCATGGATTTGTTAAGTATTTTCATATGTTTTTTCTATTGCGAGAATTTCTCTTAAAACCCAATGATTACAGGAACAGCCTTGATATAGGCACTGCCAAAGGAGCGTTGCTCGGCGTCATTTACACGGAAGTAGCTTTTTGCTATATCTAGCGTAAATTGATGCGATCCGCCTGGATCTGCCGTAAAGTTATAGTGGAGTACGTACTCCATTTTTATAGCATTACCGTCGGCATTGCCAGCATCCCTAATATCATCTTGCGTTATCGTCAAAATAATAGCAGAGTTATCTTCGGCGAAGCTCGTTACAACCACTGAACTTATAAAAGCAGTGCCAGCACCTTGAGGTACTGAATAGTATTTGGATTTTATCCTATAATCACCATTGCCTTCTGGTGATATTTGACTAATAATCTCCTCACTAATCCCCAATGCCAGAACCCCTGCTGCGTCAACCTCCGAAGCTGTGTTTTTGATTCCTACATTGTTGTCCCTTCCCAATGCTGACTCAAAGAACCATTGTATATCGGCTTGGGTGAATTCGCTTTCATTTCCAGCAGCTGCGGGAGGATCGTCATCATCGCTGCAGGAGGTGATGGCGAGCATGGGGAGGATGGCTGCGGTGCTAAGCAGCACCAGTCTTTTCATGGATTTGTTAAGTATTTTCATAAGTATTTTTTCCTATTGTGTTTTGTACCATACAGCACAGTGCAAGTGTATGATATTTTTGTATTATAGCATCATTTCTCGCGCAGGAAAGTAAATTCTTTCATAAGGCATATAACAAGTAACCTTTGCGCAAAAGCGAGCCACGCGCTGCGGGGATGCCGTAGCGCGTGCTCTTTGATGCTGTAGTTGCTAATCTGCTGTGCAGTTAGTCTACTCTTGCTCAAAAACAGGGTTTATTCTGGCACCTGCAAGATGTTAGCACCTCCGAAGCGGTATAGATCTCTGTCATATAGCCTGTAGTAGCTCTGATTGAGGTCTAGCTCAAATTGATAAAAACCGCTTTCGTTTCGCGTAGTCTTGTAGTGCAATAAATATTCCATTTTTATTATGCCATAGGGTCCACCGTGATCTATGTTAATAGTGTCTAGTACTATTTTCAGAATGATACCAGAATTGTTTGCGGGGTACGTTATTTCTGCAGGTTCGACGTACTGGGCAGTAAAAGAAATACCATCAGGAATATTTGAATCGAAAACCACAGTCGACACATTAACGTTTTGATTAGTGTACAACAGGTTATTAATTAGCACGGTACCTGCATCAATTTCAAAGCCGGCAATTGTCATTGTTTCTTGTGTCTGAATAGATACGTCGCTATTCGCCTCTAACGCATCAATAAAAAGCATCTCTATTTCTTCTTGAGGTAGCTCAAGTACTTCCTCGTCAGCTGCTACGGGTGGATCGTCATCATCGCTGCAGGAGGTGATGGCGAGCATGGGGAGGATGGCTGCGGTGCTAAGCAGCACCAGTCTTTTCATGGATTTGTTAAGTATTTTCATAAGTATTTTTTCCTATTGTGTTTTGTACCATACAGCACAGTGCAAGTGTATGATATTTTTGTATTATAGCATCATTTCTCGCGTAGGAAAGCAAATTCTTTCATAAGGCATATAACAAGTAACCTTTGCGCAAAAATGAATTGCGAGAACCTGCCTTCATAGGGTGGCAATTTTATGAGCGATTAAAAATCATCGAGCATGTCGAACATGTCCATTTGCAGGATGTCATCAGCCTCGCGCAGGGTGGGCATGGCTTTTTTTCTCGGCTTGCGGGGGGTGCTGGTGCTGGGGTGTTGTCTTGCTTCGCGTCTTGCAGAGCTGAGTTCCAGATGGGTGAGGATTTCCTTAGCTCTTTCGATGATTTGCTGGGGCAGTCCCGCGAGGCGCGCGACTTGTATGCCGTAGGACTTGTCCGCGGGGCCAGGGAGGACTTTGCGCAGGAAGACGATTTCGTCCTTCCATTCCCTGACTTCTACGTGCCAGTTGCTAACGGCAGTGTGTGTGTGCTCTAGGTCTACTAGCTCATGATAATGCGTGGCAAAGAGGGTGCGAGCCCCTGTGACATCATGTAGGTGTTCTGCGACTGACCACGCGATGGAGAGCCCATCAAAGGTGGCGGTACCGCGTCCTATCTCATCTAGGATGACGAGGGAGCGGTCGGTGGCGTTGTTGAGGATGAGGGCAGTCTCGCTCATCTCCACCATGAAGGTGGATTGCCCTCGTGCGATGTCATCACTAGCCCCCACGCGGCAAAAGATGCGGTCAACCAGACCTATTCTCGCGGCACTGGCGGGGACGTAAGAACCCATCTGCGCCATGAGGGTGATGAGGGCAACTTGGCGTATGTAGGTGCTTTTCCCCGCCATGTTGGGTCCCGTGAGGATGAGGACGCGCTGCTGCTCTGCGTCCATCTCTGTGTTGTTGGGGACAAAGCTCTGCTCGTTCTGCACTACCTCGATGACGGGGTGGCGACCATTTTCTATGTAGAGGCAGCGCTCATCCACCAGCTCTGGGCGGCAGTACTGGTACTGCTGGGCGACCTCTGCGAGGCTGAGCAGGGCATCTATCTGCGCAAGGGCGCGCGCGGCTGATTGGATGCTATCCAGATAGCCCGCTACCTCATCCCTGAGGGTGCAGAATATTTTGTACTCCAGCTGGCGGGATCGCTCATCCGCGCCTAGGATGGTGCCTTCCATCTGCTTGAGTTCCTCTGTGATGTAGCGTTCTGCGTTGACGAGGGTTTGCTTGCGGGTGTAGCGGTCAGGGACTTTGGATAGCTTTGACTTGGTCACCTCTATGTAGTAACCAAAGACGTTGTTGTAGCGTATCTTGAGGGAGTCTATGCCCGTGGCGGCGCGTTCTCTGGCCTCCATGTCGGCCAGCCATTTTTTGCCATCCATGCTGGCGTGGCGCAGTTCATCGAGTTGGGCATTGTAGCCATCGGCTATCATGCCGCCTTCTTTGATGGTGATGGGGGGCTCATCCACCAGCGCGCGTGAGAGCAAGGCGGTGAGTTCTTCAAAGTTCCCACACTGTTCGCGCAGGCTGGCAAAGTGGCTTTCTCTTTGCTCGAAGACATAGAGGTCATCTAGCACATCGGGTATCTGCGAGAGGGAAACAGCGAGCCCCAGCAGGTCACGCGCATTGCCAGCCCCCTGCGAGAGGCGGGAGGAGAGTCTCTCCAAATCGCGCACGCGGTGCAGGGATTCCATGAGCTTGTTCATGAGGAAGGGCTCATCTAGGAAGGCGGCTATCATGTCCTGACGGCGCAGCAGGGCTGCCCTGTCATCAAGGGGGTGGAGCATCCATTCTCTCAGGAGGCGCGCGCCCATGGGTGTGCCTGTGCGGTCTAGCACGCCCAGCAGGGTGTGGCGACGCCCTCCTCGCGCCTCGACTAGGTCGAGATTGCGGCGGCTGGAGGCATCCATGAGGACGGTGCTATCTGTTGCCAGTAGTGAAAGATTGCGCAGGTGATCTGTGGAGCGGCGCAGCTGGTGCTTCAGATAATGCAGGATGGCTGCCGCAGCACCCAGTGAGGCCACCAACTCGGAGCAACCAAAGCCATCCAGCGACTGCACGCGAAAATGCGAGGTGAGCGCGGCTCTTGCCGAGGCTGGCAAGAAGGCGTAGGCATCATAATAAAGCGTGATGGGGAAGCTGTCGGGCGGGAAGTGTTCTTTTTGCTCATCGCTGATGATGAGCTCTCTGGGGTTGAGGCGGGCTATCTCATCCACCATGGAGGCGGCATCGGCAAAGTCCACCACAAAGAAGTCCCCCGTGCTATGATCCACGCAGGCAAGTCCCCAAGTGTTCTTGTGCTTGAAGCAGGCGGCCATGTAGTTGTGCTCTGCCGCGTTGAGTTGGCTGAGCTCTGCCACCGTGCCAGCGGAGATGATGCGCACGACCTCTCTATCCACCAGCTTTCCGGGGATGGGGGTGGAGACCTGCTCGGCTATGGCGACGCGCTTTCCTAGTTGGACGGCTTGGGCAATGTAGCCCTCGGCAGAGTGGTGGGGCATGCCACACATGGGGATGCTTTGTCTCTTTGTCAGCGTCAGCCCGAGGGCGGAAGAAATCTCCACCGCGTCCTCAAAGAACATCTCATAAAAATCCCCCAAGCGGAAAAAAAGCCACACGTCGCTGGGCAGGCTCTGCTTCATTCGCAGGTACTGATCCATCATGGGGCTGAGTGTGGGAGAGGCTGCCATAGGAGAACGCGGTTATCATAGGCGAGAATGCTCTACTTTTCAAGCTTTTTTCATTGACAAAATCGCCTCTCTTCTCTATCTATAGGGTATGCGTGCTCTCGTGCTCATCATCCCCTTTGTGCTTTTTTCCTGCTCTGCCCCCCCACACAGCGAGATTAAGGAGGTGATTGATTTGCCCCTAACCTCCATTGATATCCCCAAGGGCAATTGGCATATGACCCCACTGAGAACGCATGCGCGCTACATGCTGGATCACGCAGAATCCAAAAAGGAAAAAATGGCACGCCTCGGTGATAGCTACTACGTGGTGTGGTACGACAAGGAGCCGCAAAAGCCTGTAAAACTGGTCATGCACTACACCCAATCCATGACGGGTTCTAAGGTGTATACGGTCACAAAGCAGTACAAAAAACCGCGAGAATCCGCAGGCGATGTGAAGAGCCCCTTCTACTTCACAGGGGAAGAGCGCGCTCGCCGAGGAGACATCCTCACGTGGAAGCTAGAGCTCTTTGTTGATGGTAAGCTACAGGACACTGAAAGCTCCTATCTATGGCAATGACATAGAAAGTCTTTCTTTTTGCTTGAATTTAGTTTCAAGTTTGTTATAGTTTGCTTGGCTACAAGTCGCAAAATGCATCTACTCCGTAGATAGCTAACATTTAACACGTCTTTCAGTCACCCCCCCATTGTTTCAATATCAATATGAAAACCAGATTATCTTCCCTATTGGACAAAGCTCTCAGAGCTTCATTTGTTACAGCCGTATCCTTGGGCTCATTGAGCCTCCTAGCAGGTTCTTTCACTTTTGCAGCTGACGGTACTTGGGTGGGCGAAAGTGATTCTACATGGACAGACTTAAACAACTGGAAGGATTCCATTCTTCCTTCCGAAGACGCTGCGGCTATCTTTGGGGATGTAGATGGTCTGTCCGAAGTAGATATAGAGCTTGATGATGACATCAAAGTATCTGACCTAAGCATCTTTATCACAGGATCTGGTACCACAGAGAGTTATAGGTTTATTGATGGCAGCCTGACTACTGGCACCATGACAATCGCAGCAGGTAAGGCAAACATCACCACAGATCTCACCATCACCGACACTGTAACTGGTCTTAGCATCACAAAAGAGGGCTCGATGATTCTCAGCACAGAAGGCACCACTAGCAGTATATCTGGTTCTTTAACTGCCGCAAAAGTGAGCTTGGAAGGTCAACTCATTGTATCCGGTAGCAAGACCTCGGCAGATATAGATGATCTGAGCATTGTTGCTGATACTGGCTCTATTGACACCTCGAACAACACGAGCACTACCATAGGTACCCTTACGATTACAGGCACAGACGCAGGTGACGTTCTGGATAACAGAGGCACGATGACCATCACTGGCAAGGTGAGCGCAGCTGACATAGAGTTCATCAACGATGGTAGTCTTACCCTTGAATCCGACGCAAACATTGGAAAGCTAATCGGTGACGGCACACTCATCATCGACCGTGATGCCAATATCGCGATAGATGACATCAACGCAGAAGGCTCTGGCGACGACAGTCAAACGATAGAAATAGGCGAAGACGCTACCCTCACCCTCATCAATGATTCCGTCTTTGAAGCTCTCGAAAACTATGGCTCAGTAGATCTCGGTACGGCAGCCCTCACCATCGCCACCCAGACAGACGAAGGTGGTGCCATCAGTGCAAACAGCCTCACAATTATTGCAGGAAGCGAGTTCACCAGCCTCACGCTCAATGAAATAAACATCGCTGGAACAATCTCCGAAAACAGCTATAACCTACGTCTTGAGGAGCTCACCTCCCTGACAGCTGACACAACCATCACGCTGAATCTCGAAGCTCTAGCAAACGAAACTTTAGGCGAAGGGGACTACCTTCTTATTGACCAAAGAGCTACTAGTGAATCTCAAGCCGTTCTCGAATGGGGTGATGACACTCTCACATGGAGCACTGACTCCCTCGACGGTATCAATGAGCTGATCCGCACAGGTCACAAGGTGACTGTTTCTGATTCAAATGGTGACATCCGCCTGTTCATTGACTTTGAAGAGGACAGAGGCTGGGTAACAAGTGATGATTACGCCTTTGTTCCCGGCTCAGAAGAAAAGTTTGGCCCCATCTACGCCAACGATGACGACCGCAAAGCGGGCATCATTGCCAGTGGCGATATTTTCACCGAAATCAACAAAATCTACGTTGACGTAGACACCCTAATCGACCTGGGCGCAAGCGGGCTCAAGGATCTCATGCTCAAAAATGTCAGCGGTGATGAGGGCGTGGAGTTCAACATCGTAGGCGAAGGTGCAGCAGAAAGCACCATCACCTTCTTTAACATCAATCCTGATGGCACAGATGATGAGTACATTGTCCACACCCTACAAAGCACCCTCAACTTGGAGAACGTCACCTTCATTGTCGATGCTGCACAGGATGATGCCTCTATACAGTATCTCTCGGAGGTCAACTTGATTAACTCCACGCTGGAGGTCACAGAAGACCCCAATCTTTACATCGAAAGCCTCAATGGCGATGCAGGCTCTGTCATTGCTAGTGATGTCATCATCAATGGTACAGGCGGTGCTTATCTCGGTAGCTATGAGCCCGACACAACTATTACCATCGTAGGCACAGATTCTTCTGCTAGCTTCATTTCCCACGAGAACCTCACGGTCGCTGGTGGCAGCGGTACCATCAATATCACCTCCGTTTACGACAGTGATTTGGGTGGAATCGCCACAAGCGGTGCTCACGTTGTTTTGCAACAAAATGAAGGCAGCATCAGTACCGATTCCATCTTCCTTCAGGAGAAATCCTCCATGAGCGGTGGCAGCCTCACCATACAGGTGGATGGTCAGCAGTTTATCACAGATGCACTTGATACCTCCCCCATCCTACAGACTGTCTTTAATGGTGAATCCATCAGCTTAAAAGAAGTGGAAGTCATCATTGAGAATGTGGGTGATAGCACCAGCATCGTCTTTGGTGAAGATACCCCCGAAGAGGACATCAAGCTGCTTGTCCTTTCCAGCGATAGCGCTAGCACAACGGATGACTCCATCGTCTCCTTCACTGACCTTGAGATGGCAAAGAAGTTCACAAATGGTCGCATAGAGGACATAGCAGGTGAACTCATCGTTGTTGTTGATAGAAACACCTCTTTCTACCTCAGCGCATCCAGCGGCTCATTAGCATCGGGTAATGCCGCATCGGGCTACAGCATGATGCAGAGCTACTATGACGCATCACAGGAAGTCACATCATCCGCACCTAGTCAACCAGCTGATAACAACGTTGACTTTGCCGCTGTGATGCAGCAGCTTGACCAATTCATCGTGGACAAGCAAATGGGCGCAGCAAATGACTACGCCTCCGCCATTGCAGGTTCTAGCATCACCGCTATGGGTTCTGCTCTCAAGGGCGACATGGACCGCCAACTGCGTGTCATCCGTGACCGCGCTAGCAACATGAGCCGCGATACCTATGTTAACAAGATGCAAGCCACAGGAAGCAATGGCTTCTGGATGGAGGCTACCACCAACAACAGCACACTGGATCAGACAGACTATTCTGCAGGGCATGAGCTGAGCAGCTGGGGTGCTAGCATCGGTTATGAACGCCAGCTGAGCAATAGCAAAACCGTCTTCGGTGTCGCCTTCACAGCCCTCTATGGCACATTGGATGCCACGGCAGCTGATATGGGCAGCGGTGACCTCAATAACTATTACCTGAGCGTCTACGCACACACCAACTCCAACAACTGGACACACAGCTTTGCCGCCGTTCTTGGTATGGCTGATGCCACGATGGAGCGTAGCCTAAGCACCAGCACAGGTCTGGTCACCACAGATGGCAGCACCTCTGGCATGGCCTACGGTCTTGTCTATGAGTTGGGCTACATCATCGCAGGCAACCACGATGCCAGCACCATCTTCCAACCCATCATCAACCTGACTTACCAAAGCACCAGCATTGACGGTTACACCGAAAATGGTGGAGCAGGTCTGATTGTTGATTCACAGGAGCTCGACTACTTCTCCTTCGGTATTGGTCTTCGTTACGAGACCACAGTCGGTGGGCAGGTATTCAACCGTCATTCTACACTAGCCCTCCGCGCACTTGCAAAGTATGACAGCGGTGGCAGCCAGTCGGAAACACAGGTTGCGCTGATAGCAGGCGGTCACTCTGCCACCATCAAGGGCGCAGAAGCAGGCGACAGCGCCTATGAACTGGGTGCCAGCCTGCGCATCCCCATCTCTGCCTCCAGCAGCCTCTACCTTGACGCTGCGACAGAAATGCGCGACCTCCAGACCCAGTTCAATGGCACGGTAGGTCTCCAGTTCTCCTTCTAAAAACAGCTTTTAGATAAAAATCACATGCGCCCTGTTCCTATGGAGCAGGGCGCATTTTTCCCCCTTGCCAAAGCTTTGCTTTTAATGTATAATCCGCGTGTGGGACAACAGGCACAATCACCAGTCGTTAAGCGATTCTTCTATCTACTGCTCCTTTTAGGCTTAGCAGGTGGAGCGTACCTTTATTTGCGCACGCCTGATACCCCTTCCGCAGCCCCGCTGCCCAGACAGGCAAAGAACTGGACACCTGCGCTGCATGTATTGAGTGCGACCCAGCTGGCATCCCTCCCAACGGTGGATGGCTTTCAATCCCCCATGGGCAGCCCCGAGGGTGCTTTTGTTTATGACGCACAGGGATTTAGCGAATGGAACAACAAGCGCGGCGGTCACCATGTAGGACATGACCTCAATGGCATAGGCGGCGCAAACACAGATACAGGCATGCCCATCTATGCGGTGGCACGCGGTCTCGTCGTCTACAGTGGTCATCCCTCTGATGACTGGGGGCATGTTATTGTCCTTGCGCACCGCTTGCCCGATGGCTCGGTGTATCAGAGTCTTTATGCCCACCTAGAAGACAGACTTGTCAAGACAGGTACGGTCTTGGGGCGCGGTGATATGATAGGCACAGTAGGCAGCGCAGAGGGACGTTACCTTGCCCACCTGCATGTGGAGATCATCCACTCCCGCGCCAATGAGGCTGGTCAACCGGGCTACCACGCTGCGGGACAGATGAACCGCGTCTCCCTCAACAAGATGATGCAGCAATGGCCTGCACCCAACTTCCCCGACCCCTTTCCTACACTGCGCCGCGTTGTCTCCCTAGAGAGCCTCCCGAGCACAGCCCCTCCCCCCGCCTCTTCCCTCCCCGAGGGCACCATACCTATTCAACCTAGACAGTTTTTACAATCACCATCATGAAATCTAGCATCCTTACCACACTTCTTATCTTTGCCATTGTCGGCGTAGGTGCTTACGTTCTTTTGAACAAATTTTGGTTCAACAAGGAAGAAGGCAAGCCTGTTCCCAACAAGCAGGAAGCCAGCCAGAAAGCACAGCCAGAGCAGCCTGTTACAGAGCCCGATCCTACCCCTCCCACCCAGCCCAAAAAAGAGGACATCACCCCTCCTATCGATATTATCGACGCGGGTAAAAAAGATCCCATCACCCCAGAACCACCAGTCAAGCCAGAGCCTGATGTTGAGGAAAAGCAAGAGCTCATCAAGGCCGCTGAAAGCCTCTCCACCGATGGCCCTGACACCTTTGCAAACTACCTCAACAAGCTAGGTCAGACCAAGGACAGGGATGCCCTGCTCTCCCTCATGACCCAGCATGGCTACATCAGCGAAAAGCAGGGCGACACCCTGCGCAACTGGTATGCACAAAATGACGATGCAAGCACCACCCTCATCCCCGTTGGCACATACATCAAAGATGGCAAGAACTACTCCCGCTTCCGCCTTGAAACCGTCAATGGAAACCATTTGCAACTCGACTTTGCCGAGTCCGCAGAAAAGAAAGGCAGCTGGACCCTAGCGGGCATCACCCCCATCGCGGCAGACGAGACAGACAAGGGCATGAGTGATGCTGACAAGAGGGATTCCATAGAGACAGTAGAAAACTTCATCCAATCCGTGCGCGCAGGTGACATGCTCACCGCACGCGCCCTCATCTCCGGCAAGGAGGTATCGGACGCCACCATAGCGGGGCTTTGCATGGTCTTTGCAGAGGGCGGTTACAAGCTGCGCGACAAAAACCCCATACGCGCCAGCTTTGAAGAAGAAGGCCGCGCGGGCTACCTCGTCTACCTCACGGGGGGCGAAGGCACACGCCCCGCCAACGTTGGCATAGAGCTCTTCCGCAATGATGACAGCAAGGGATGGCGCATTGAGGCCGTCTCGCTCGACACCCTACTTGACAGCTATGAGCAAAGTGCGGGTGCAGAGGGTGGTCGTTACTTCCCCATTGTCAAAATCCCCAAGGGTGGCGACTCTCTGGTACTCTTCTTCGCCTTCGATGATTCGCAGCTCACCCCACGCTCCCTGCGCCAACTCAAAATCGTTGCTGACCTCCTGAAACAGAGCCAGAAAAAGCTCGACATCTCGGGTCACACAGATGACGTTGGCACGGAGCAGTACAACAAGGAACTTTCCCTGAAGCGCGCCTCTGCCGTCATGAAGGCTCTCATCGAGTTTGGCGTTGCACCGGGGCAGATTTCCATGAAGGGACTGGGCAAGACTGCCCCCCGCCGCCACTATGCCCAAGATGATAACGAAGAACTCATCGACAGCATACGCGCAGAAAACCGTCGCGCAGAAATCTACCTCGATTTTGAAAACTAATCCACCTCGCGCTCACCGCATGAAAGCCAGCTGCGATTATCAAGCAGAACTCAACGAGCAACAATATGCTGCCGTCAGCAGCACCGCGCGTCATTCCCTCATCATTGCAGGTGCAGGCAGTGGAAAGACACGCACCCTCACCTACCGCGTCTCTTGGCTCATCGACCAAGGCATAGCCCCTTGGCGCATATTACTGCTCACCTTCACCAACAAGGCAGCCAAGGAGATGCTCAGCCGCGTGCAAGAGCTCACCCAAATAGGCCCTAGGCAAATATGGGGAGGCACTTTCCACTCCATCGCCAACCGCATCCTGCGTCGCCATGCAGAGCTGCTGGGCTACGAGAGAGGCTTTAGCATACTCGACAGTGATGACCAAGCCGCCCTCATCAAAAATATCGTCAAGAGACAGCCCATCAATCACCTGAGCGAAAAGAACAAAAAACTCTTCCCCAAAGCCTCCGTCCTCCTCTCCCTGCACAGCCTCGCTGTCAACCGAGGACTAGCATGGCAAGACATACTCCTCGAAGAATACGGTCACCTCGATATCTACCAAGAGGAAATTGCTGCCATTTTCGCCAGTTACAAGCAGAGGAAAAAGGAGGCGCAGAGCATGGACTTTGACGACCTGCTACTGCAAGTCATACGCCTCTTGGAAGAGCACCCCGAGCTCTGCCGCGAGTACCAAAGCCAGTTTCAGCATATCCTTGTTGATGAGTATCAGGACACCAACGCCCCGCAAGAACGCATCATCGCCCTGCTCTCCAGCGGGGAAAACAGCTCCCTCATGGTCGTCGGTGATGACGCGCAGAGCATCTACTCTTGGCGTGGGGCTAATGTGGAGCATATCCTAGAGTTCCAAGAACGCTACCCCGATGCAGCCCTCTACAAGATAGAGACCAACTACCGCAGTGTGCCCGCTATCTTAGAGCTATCCAACGCAGCCATCGCTCAGAACAGCCGCCAGTATGCCAAGGAACTGCGCTCCCACCGCCCGCATAGCAGCATGCTGCCCATCGTCATCCCCCTGCCCGACAAAAAATCCGAAGCCCACTTCATCGCCACACGCATTGATGAGCTCATGGGGGAAGGACACTACAGGGGCAAGGACATTGCCGTGCTCTACCGCGCGCACTTCCACAGCATGGACATACAGATGGAGCTCACGCGACAGCGCATCCCCTTCCGCATCACCAGTGGCGTGCGCTTCTTTGAGCAAGCCCATGTCAAAGACCTCGTCGCCTACCTGCGACTCCTCGTCAACCCAAGGGACGAGATGGCACTCCTGCGCCTGCTCACCATGTTCCCCCGCGTTGGTCCTGCCACCGCGCAGAAAATCCAATACGCTTGGCAGGCAGAGCTAGACAGACTGGGGCTCTCCAGCCTGCGCGGCTGCTTTTACAACAGCATGGCACAACTCAGCGCAGTCAGCGCGACCCTGCGCCCCCTGTGGCAAGAGACCCTCAGCCTGCTTGACAGCTTGGAACAGGCAGAAGAAGACCACTTTAGCCCGCAAAAACTCATTGACCCCCTCACCGCGCAGCTCATCCCCTACATACGCAGCAGCTATGAGCACCCTGACGAGAGAATAGACGACCTGCAACAGATGGCAAGCATCAGCACCGAGGCCGAAAGCCTCGATGACTACCTAGCAGAAATAGCCCTCCTCAGCCAACTGGATCAGAACAACAACAGCGACAATCCAGTCGATGACGCGGACACCGTCACCCTGAGCACCATACACCAAGCCAAGGGACTGGAGTGGAAAATCATCTTTGTCTCCTCCCTCTCGGATGGACTCTTCCCGCACCGCAAAATTATAGAACGTGGCGATATAGACGGCATGGAGGAAGAGACACGCCTCTTCTACGTCGCTGTCACACGCGCTGAAGACCAGCTCTACCTCCTTTACCCTCGATACAGTGGTGGCTATGATGGGCAGTACTGCCCGCCCTCACGCTTTCTCACCAATCTCCCACCCGAGACCATGGACGCGTGGGACATGTATAGCTAAGGTATAGCCATCGCCTGCGCGAAGCGTTCAATGGATTCCCAAGGTCAACTGACCTTGGGCAGGGTCTCGGGACAGAGTTCCGAGTGGGTTCAGGCAAAGCCCGAGGAAGCACCGCAGCGCGTAGCGCGAGGCGGCGACAGTGCCTTTAAAAAGCCAAAAGCCCGCTCCGACCACCCTGCATGGTGAGCCCGCCCTACAACACTGTCGCCCCTATCTGGGCTCGCCCGCAGGGCGACACTTCTCTACCGTCGCGTACGCAGAGCGTGTACTGAGCCGTATTTCACGCAGAGCGTTAGCGACCGCTGCCAAGGACTTTCCTCATCAACTTCGCTAGCGCAAAATGCCTTAACAATCCCTTCTACGCTTCGCGCAGGGTCAAGGCTAGTCAACAATCACGCTGCTATCCAGCTCATCCTGACCAGAGATAAGCTCTGCTAGAATGGGGACATTGCTATGCTGCTCCAGCTGACGCCTGTTGGTCAGTGTGGCGAGATTCCACTCTTCCTCTCTGTGATTGAGGATGATACCATGGCAGATCAAGCCGCGCCTGGCGATGGCCTCAAGGGTGAGCAGAGTGTGATTGAGCGCACCCAACTTGTTCTCCACGACGAGGATGATAGGCAGCTGCAATCTCTCTGCGAGGTCAGCCATCGTATTCTCAGAATCCAGTGGTGCATACCAACCGCCCACGCCCTCGACTAGGACGATGTCGTAAAGACTGCATAGCTTTTCATAGCCCTCTTCCAAGCTGGTGATGCAAATATGCTTTTGCTCCAACTCCGCGGCTATACTGGGTGCTGTGGCAGAGCGCAGGTAGCAGGGGTTGATGAGATCCAAGGACAGGGCGGCATCGCCAGATGCCTCTCTGATGGCACGGGCATCGCTCCTATCGCCACAGGCGATGGGCTTGTAGGCTATCGCACTCTGCCCCTTTGCTATCAAATCACGCAAGAGGCAGCAGGTGATGTGTGTTTTGCCCACATCGGTATCTGTTCCGGCAATAAAAAAATGTTTCTTCATCCTCATCAGGGGGTTGCAAGAATAATATCACCCTGCTCTCTGTTGTTTTTCTGCTCTCGGTCAACGCCGCCATGCTTTACACCCAACCAAAGCACAATGGCGAGGAGTAGGCAAAAGAACTTGGGCTTCCAATTGACGCTAAGAAATCTTTTTATTTTGCTCAACATAATTTTGCTTGTTAAATAGTTCTTTGAGTCGGGTGGTCAGGTAAGTGATGTCCACGTTACGCTCCATCGTGCTACCCACGGCAAGGGATATGGCCCCTGTTTCTTCGGAGACAATGATAACCACGGCATCCGTTTCTTCCGCCAGACCAATGCCCGCGCGGTGGCGCAAGCCCATGGACGTGTCCTTGAGCTCCCTGTTGGTGACGGGGAGAATAGCAGCCGCCGCAAGAATGCGCTCATTATGCACCAGCACCGCCCCATCGTGCAACAGGGTCTTGGGCATGAAAATCGTCCCCACCAACTCACGCGAAAATTCAGCATCCAGCGGAGTGGCAGTCGCGGCATAGCTATCGAGATTTTGACTACGCGCAATAGCAAGTAGTGCCCCATAGCGTCTGCTGGCTAACCAGCTGGTGGAATCAACCACCTTGCTGAGAAAGTCTTGATTTCCCTCATGGTTGCCAAAGAGATGTAAAAAGTGCTTTGTACCAATTTTTGCCAACCCCATGCGTATTTCTGGCTGGAAGAGAACAGCAAGAATCGTACCCAGACCAATCAGCGAGGAGACAAGATACTTGAGCACCTCGGCTTGAAAAAGCTCCAAAAATATCCCACCACCAACAACCAGTGCAATAAGACCAATAAGGATGGCAGCACCGCGCGAGTTCTTGAACACGCGGTACAGTTGATAAAACAGAAACCACAGCACACCTATCTCAAAAAGAGCCGTGAGCAAGGAATAATCAGGCATAGCAATATACTACACGAATGACGTGCCAAAGGCAAGCTGCAATTTGCGGTCTGGGCTTAGCGACGCCTGCGACGGCGGCGCATCAATGCAGTGAGGGCAAGCAGGCTCAGTGTAACCGTTGAAGGCTCTGGCACGGATACAATCATTGTACCTGTTGCAGCATCGTAGACTAGGCTGGCGTTATCTGGGAGAATCGCACCAGCATCCACTCTGAAAATATCGTTCACCAAGAACTCCGCCTGCGTGTCAATCAGTTCCCCATCTACCCACAGATTATCCAATCCCTCAAAGAGCAGCAGGCTGCCATCAGCCTCCAGCTGCATGGTATCTTCCAAAATCAGAGCCAGAGAGCCAGGTGCGCCAATGGTCATGGAAGAGCCCTCTGTAAAATGCAGGGCACGTCCCAGACGTATGCCCTCGGCATTGGTCAAATCTAGTGCAAGATGTACAATGATGTCCTCTGCACCAGAATAAGCCGCCGTGGCACTGGTTTCAAGGTAACCTTGCAGGGATATAGAGCAAACAGAGGCCGCGGTGCTCATGTCAAAACCTGCTTGTAACACGAGGTCACCTGTCACATGCAAGCTAGCAGTCGCATCAGAAAGCAATTGGCTGCCTGCAGCAAGGCGCAGTGAGCCGTCTATTGTATTAGCACCCACATAATGCAGCGCGCCCGCATCCTCCACGGTGACATTGCCAGTGATGCGGTTTCTCTCACTGCGCAGCTTGCCTTCACTGATGGTGACTTCTGCTATCTGCAACTGGGTGTCTTGGATATGGAGCTCCTGAGTGCCAGATTTTTGGAGACTAGCGGCAGAGAGTATTTTATTCTGTCCGTCAAAGCTGTAAGCAAGCTGAGAGTTATTCACCTCTATGGAGGCGGCCTCTATATTTTTAGCCAGACTCACCTGACGTGCGGTCTCGCCAGCACTGGCATTATAGTCGTTGAAGAGCACAGCACGTGTGCTCTCATAATCACTGGCGTAGTAACCATCATGTTCTGTACCTGTAGCATCGGCATAACGCACCCAACCGCTGCTTTCAGTGGCAATGCCTCCGTCATCCAAAGGATCTACAGCACCCCATTCGGCAATGCTACCGCTCCATACCTGCTTTGTGCTAGCCATGTGATAGCTTTCGTAAAGATCCTTAAGGCTCTGGGAGGTGGAAATGCTGTAAATTCCGTTTATCGTATAGGTCAAGCCACTTGTTCCATAGACCCATGGCGTAGTAAAGTCTGCGTCCATGTAGAGATGAAAACGATCCCCTGTCGCATCGATAAAAATCTGTGTTAATCCATATTTTCTGTCGTCGGAGTCCGCAATGTAGATGGATGACAAAAGACCATTCTCATCCACCTCAAAGCCATAGGCAGTAATCACATGCGCTCCACTTTGATTATAATCTGTCCTAATAGTTGAAAGACTTGCAATCTTTCCCACCTCCTCCTGCGCATAGCTACCATCTGCCTGCTTTTTATAGCCTAACGCATCAGCCATGGCAGTGGTGAAGTCTGCTAAATCTGTATTGGTAACTGAATCATGCACCGTATAAGAACGCTGCGTAGTGTAGTGTGAGTTAAAGTACTCTCCGGCATCATATACCTTGAATTTTAAATCATCATGTACAGAACCTTTAAAATACCACTCTGATAGTTTTCCAAAATTACCAGTTACTGTCCCGTCTAGTACCTCATAGAACTTTGCCGTCAGATCCAAGGACTGCGTCCCAGCTAGATCGTCATGGTATTCTTTCTTGTAAGTATAGCCAGAGGCTACAGCCTTATCAGCAAATACACCATAACTATGCTGCCAATACTCAAAGACATTCGCACCTGATTGATACCAACAAGAAAGGCTATCATCCCTCAAATGAAAATAGAGATTTTCTGAAAAGTATATATCATCTTTTAGGAAATCATATGGACTCATCTCCATCAAATCACCCAACACATCGGTAGCATTGAGCACTCCAGAACCGTCCAATAATTGCTCTAGACCATCACGTGGGTTCTGGTTTCTATCATTCCAAAAATATCCCTTCCCTGAATCAAAAAAGAGTTCCGAGTTCATGATATTGGTCTCATCTACCCCTGCTGCATAATAGCTTTGTGCTTGAATAGTCTGGACAACAAGGGCGAAGAGCAAGCATGTTGGGAGTCTTAGTTTCATGGAAAATATAATAGTTACGATTGTTAGAATAACAAAAAAGTTAGAACGAGTCAAAGAAAAATATTGCTGTGATAAGCAAGAAAAATTTCTTGACAAGCAGCTAGGCTAATTGTAGACTTTCCTCGTGCTAGCACAGACAGGGCTATGGTGTAATTGGCAACACACCGGTTTCTGGCACCGTTATTTGGGGTTCGAGTCCCTATAGCCCTAGCAAAAAGGCGTTCTCCATGAGGGAACGCCCTTTTTATTGCTCAACTTTCCCACTCATCGAGCATGGCAGCGCAGCTACGCTCTAGGAGGGACACGACATCATCAAAGCCCTTTTCCCCTCCGTAGTAGGGATCGGGTACGTCCCTGTAGCGGGCAGCATCACTGGGCGAGAACCAGTGGCTCATGGCTGTCACCCTTTGCCTTTCCTCATCTGTGCGTGCTAGGGAGAGGACATCGGCCAGATTAGAGCCATCCTGTGGTATAATTAAATCAAAATCGGAAAGATCACGCGCCTTGTACTGACGAGCCCTGTGACCATCGTAGTCATAGCCCGCGCGTTGTAGGGCTTGGAGCATGCGGCTATCGGGGCGGCTTCCTACATGGTAGGCAGCAGTGCCGCAGGAGTCAACCGTGATATCCGTAATGCCGCGTTGTTGCAGCAGCTTGCGCAAGATGATTTCCGCAGAGGGGGAGCGGCAAATATTGCCAAGACAAACAAAAAGTACTTTGGAGGGGCGATCTTTCATAGCTACTAGCCTAGGGGCAGAGCGGGGTGAGGTCAAGCGAAAAAGCACCTCATGACCGCACAATTAATGCTTCCCCCCTCGCCTTGCTTGTGCTAGCATAAGACCCACTTATGGCTGACAAATCCCTCTTCATTCTCGATGGCATGGCTTTAATCTTTCGCGCGTATTACGCCTTTTTTAATGCGCCCATGCGTCGTGCCGATGGTCTCAATACCTCGGCCATGTTTGGTTTTGCCAACACGCTTCTCTCATTGATTGACAAGGAAAAGCCCAGCCACATCGTTGCCTGTCTGGATAGCAGTGGGCCTACATTCAGGCATGAGCTCTACTCTGACTACAAGGCAAACCGCCAAGCCGCCCCCCCAGAGCTGAAGGAATCCATCCCCCATATTGTTGAGATTCTGGAAAAGATGAATATACCCATTCTGCGTCTCACTGGTTTTGAGGCAGATGACCTCATTGGCTCTATGACACGTCTGTCGGATGAGGCAGGCATGCCCTCCTACATGGTGTCGCAGGACAAGGATCTCGGTCAGCTGCTCTCACCGCTCTGTTCCTTCTGGAAACCGGGTAAAAAGGGCTCGGACTTTGAAATCATTGATGAAGCCACCTTCCGCGAGGAATGGGGCATAGACTCTCCCAAGCAAATCATAGACATACTCGCGCTGATGGGTGATGCCTCCGACAATATCCCCGGTGTGGCTGGGGTGGGCGCGGTGACTGCGAAAAAACTCATCAGCCAGTTTGGTTCTGTGGAAGAGCTGCTCTCTCGCAGCAGCGAGTTAAAGGGCAAGCTGCGCGAGAAGATAGAATCAGGCGCGGAGAATCTGCGTCTTTCCTATGATTTGGCAACCATCCGACGCGATGTCCCCCTTGACCTGACGGTGGAGGACTGTATCTGGAAGGGCTACGACAAAGAAGCCCTCATCTCCTGCTTTGAAAGCTTTGAGTTCAAAGGTCTGGTAAAGCGTCTGGGTGGCACGGATGCACCTGCTGTGCAGAAAGATGTGCAGCTGGATCTCTTCGACACACCCACGCTGCGTGATATTAACAATAAACCTCATAACTACAGGCTAATCAGCGATAGCTCGGAGAGAAAGCAACTGGCAGCCCGCCTTGAAGAGTCGAATTGCTGGGCCTTTGACACAGAGACAACAGGTCTTGACCCCTTGACTGATAGATTGCTTGGCATCTCCTTCTGCATCAATGAAGGGGAAGCCTACTATGCACCCATTGCCGAGGCGCAAGAGCTGGACTGCTTCCGCGCGGCTTTTGCCTCCGACGCCCTCAAGTGCGGTGTGAATCTCAAGTTTGACTACCAAGTCCTCAAGGCAGCGGGATTGCCCGTGAAAGGCCCCTTCTTTGATGCCATGCTGGCACATGCTGCGCTCTACCCCGACCTGCGCCATGGCATGGATGAGATGGCAGAGACCCTGCTCAACTACCGCACCATACGCCTCAAGGATATTGTGGGCGCAGACGAAGACTACGCTGCCATCCCCCTAGAGCAGATGGCTGACTATGCGGCAGAAGATGCAGATGTGAGTCTCTCCCTCATGCTGCACCTGCGCCCGCTCTTGAAGGAGCAGGGCTTGCTGCAACTCATGGAGGACATTGAGTTCCCCCTCCTCGCTGTACTAGCAGAGCTGGAAAGCGAAGGCATGACCATCAACCCCAAGCTGCTAGAAGAGAGCTCTGCCCAACTGGGCGTACAGATTGAGGAGCTCAAGGAGAAGATGGACGCGCAGATTGGACGCGCCATCAACCTCAACTCCCCCAAACAACTGGGAGAACTGCTCTTTGGCGAAATGAAACTGGTGGACAAGCCCAAGAAAACCCGCACAGGACAGTACGTCACCGATGAAGAGACTCTGCGAAAGCTCTCCCACCTCTCCCCCTTGGTGAGCGATATTTTACAATACAGGGAGCTTTGCAAGCTAAAGGGTACCTACCTCGATGCCCTGCCCCGCTACATCTCCCCTGCTGATGGTCGCATCCATGCCAACCTCATGCAGATGGTCACCGCCACAGGGCGACTGGCCTGCCAGAACCCCAATCTGCAAAATATCCCTGTGCGATCCGATGCGGGCAAGCTCATCCGCCGCGCCTTTGTACCTCGAGGTGAAGACTACCTCATCCTCTCTGCTGACTACTCTCAGGTGGAACTGCGCCTCATGGCGGCTCTTTCTGGAGATGAGGCCATGATAGACGCCTTCAAGAATGGCAGAGACATCCACACGGAGACCGCGGCGCGACTCTACGCCTGTGATGCAGAGATTGTCAGCTCTGACATGCGCCGAGCGGCAAAGACGGTCAACTTTGGCATCATCTACGGTATTTCCTCCTTCGGTCTCAGCCAGAGGCTGGATTGCAGCCGCGCCCATGCGGCAGAGTTGATAGAAAACTACTTCACCCAATTCCCTGGGGTCAAGCGCTATATGGACAAGCTGGTTGATGAGGCACGCCAGCGCGGCTACGCAGAAACCCTCTGCGGTCGTCGTCGCCTGCTCCCCGACCTGCATAGCAGCAACTTCAACCTCCGCGCTGCGGCAGAGCGCACGGCCATCAACACCCCCATACAGGGCTCTGCTGCGGATATGATCAAGCTGGCCATGCTGCGCGTTGGTGACATTCTGCGTGGCCGTCGCAGCCGCCTCATCATGCAGGTGCATGATGAACTGCTCTTTGACCTTCACCGCGAAGAGCAAGAAGAACTCACCCCCCTCATCCTCACCGCCATGCGCGAGGCCATGCCCCTGCCGCATGAGCTGCCCCTCCTTGTGGATGCGCGCGCAGCGGACAACTGGTTGGATGCTCACTGATAAAATATTATGATAACACTTGTAGGACTTGGATATGACATACACCGCTTTTCGGAGAGCCCACGGCCTCTCATACTCGGTGGCGTAGAGGTGCACCCCGAACGTGGCTTGGACGGTCACAGTGATGCCGACGTGCTCTGCCACGCCTTGGCAGATGCTATATTAGGCGCACTGGGTGAACCAGATATAGGCTATTGGTTCCCCCCCAATGATGACAGCTGCAAGAATATCTGCTCCCTGCGCATTGTGGAAAAGGCAGTCAGCCTCCTGCAAGAACAAGGCGGCAGCATCAACAATGTGGACATAGCCCTCATCGCAGAAGCCCCCCGCATCCTGCCCTACGTGGCGCAGATGAAACAATGCCTCGCCCCCCTACTGGGCATTGATAGCAAGCGAGTCGGCATCAAGGCCACTACCAATGAAAAACTGGGCGCACTGGGTCGCAGCGAAGGCATGGCAGCCTTTGCTACCGTCGCCTTACGCGTCCCAGAATAATGCATCCCATCCTCCTCCAAGAAGCGAAACTGCTCGTCTCGCAGCTCCAGAAAGAGGGAAAGCGCATCAGCTTTGCCGAAAGCTGCACAGGCGGTTACCTCGCGGCCTGCTTGACCAGCATAGATGGCAGCTCTCAGGTCTTTCGCGGTAGCTGGGTTTGCTACCACGCAGAGACCAAGCAAAAGCAGCTAGGCGTAGCCGCTGAATTGATAGAGAATGAAGGAGTCGTAAGCGCAGCCGTCGCTGCCAGCATGGCAGAAGGCGCATTGAGGGAATCAGGCGCGGACTATGCCTTGGCCATCACAGGCAATGCAGGACCTACAGCGGAAAAAGGAGCAGCAGAAGTCGGAACAGCCTACATCGCCCTAGCGAGGGCGGGAGAGAAAACTCAGGTAGAGCTTTTCGAGCGCATGGGGCTAGATCGCCTCATCTGGAGAGATGAGGCAGCCATCGCCTGCTTTGAGATGCTACTCAAGGAAACAAAGAGCGTCTAATCATTTCTTCATCAAGAAGAAAACAACAGCCAAAGCCGCTATCAAGGATACGATAACAACAAGCACCAGCTTGCCATTACCACCACCCTTGGTCGGGGCGGCCTTCCCTTTATCTGATGGGTTGATGACAGGTTCCATGCCTGCGGTAACCTTGGGGAATACACCAGGTGTGACGCGTCGTAGGGGGGCATTGGTCGCGCGTTTTAGCTTCGGGCCTGTCTGCGCTGCCGTGTAGTAATCCTTCCATAGAGCCGCATCGACAAAACGCTCTCTCGCATCAATATTAAGAGCCTTTTCCACGCTCACCAAGAGGGTGTAGGGGTAGCTTTTTGCCAAGACTTGCTGGGAGCTGATGCGAGGATTTCTGTCACGGACAGCTCTTTGGTCAGCGGGCTCTGGCACAGAACCAGATATAGCATGATACATCACTGCACCTAGCATGTAGATATCTGTCCATGATCCTATACCCATCCTATGCCCTGGATAAAACTCTGGTGGTGAGTAACCGGGGCTAATGGCGACATTTTCTGTATGCTGCCTATTCTGCGTGCGGCAGGCGCCAAAGTCTATCAAATAGACATCGCCAGAGTCCGTCACAATAATGTTAGCAGGCTTGATATCACAGTGGAAGTAGCCCTGCGCATGAATATTGTGCAAAAGGTTTAACATCTGCGATAAAATATGCTCCAAGGCAGCAGCGGGAAAGAGTTTTTTCTTGAGGCGATAATAGTGTTGCCAATAATGAAGGCTTCTACCCTCCACAAATTCCATCACCGTGTAGTGAGTACCATTGGCTTGGAAGTCATCGATGTAATCACTGATGCCTACTGTCATCTTTTCCGTCAAGTCGCGGAGAACCTGAGCCTCAAAAGCACTGTTTTCTAGCACACGGTTAAAGACTTCTGCCCGCGATTCTCTTTCACAGAAAACCTGATTATTGATATCGCGCATCACGATGCCTGCGGGGGCACATTCCTTGACAATGACCCTTTTTTCCAACTTTGTATCCCAAGCGAAATAAACGAGAGAAAATCCGCCAATCCCCTCATCAAGAAGCGATTGGATTTGATACCTGTCATGTAGAACATAACTAGGGGATAGAGCACTAAATTGGGAGGTATAGTCTGACATAGCAATTGAACAAGCTAATCATAACTGCTCAACCCCCTCTTTGTCAAGATTAACTCGTCACAGAAAGAAGAAAGAAAGCATTTTACAAAGAAACACAACTAGCAACTTATCATGAACAACTGACAAAACATTTTCACAACAAAAAGCATTCTAACAAAGACATTTGAAGCGAGTCGATTCAAAAAAAATGTACAGTTCAGAATCTTTTTCTTGCAATGTGGGCTGAATCTGATTAAATAGGGGAAGCAATCTTGCAAAATACCCCCGTTAATATATTATGAAATCAACAATTACTCGTACTGTTGTTCGCGCCATGACCATGGCACTCCCTGCAATCTACGCCATTGCTAGTACTGCCTCTGCGCAAGAAGCTGCAGAAGGTGCCACCTCTCAGAAGTCTATGCTCGATAAGTGGGTAATTGACGGTGGATGGACAATGATCCCCCTCGTGTTGCTCTTCGCAGCCACCATCTTCCTTGTCGTATTCAACTTGATGGCATTGAAGCGCGAGAAGTTCTCTCCTGAGGCAATGCGCCATGAGCTCGTTAACCTCATGACAGAGTGCCGCGTGCAGTCCGCTATTCACCTTGCAACACAGAGCCCCACCTACCTTGGCCGTCTCGTTGCATACGCACTGCCCAACATCGACGCTAACCGCCCCGAGGACCTCGGCAAGGACTCCATCGAAGATGCCATCGCTGACTTCACAGCCAATGAGCGTCCTCAGACAATGAAGTTCATTGACATGCTCGCCCTCATCGGTCAGATTGCTCCCTCTATCGGTCTCTTCGGTACGGTGCAAGGTATGATTGGCGCGTTCGCCGTTCTTTCCAACACAGGTCAGGCAAACCCAACAGAGCTCGCAGGTTCTATCTCCGTTGCTCTCTTGACAACCTTCTGGGGTCTGATCGTATCCATTATCGCTATTCCTTCCTTCTTCTTCCTCAAGAAGATTGCACAAGCTCGTGAAGCAGAGTGCGTCAACACCATCAGCGAAATGGTCAACACCTCTATCAACGTGATTAACGCTGAAGCCCAACTCGCACGTATACCTGAAGGTCTCGGAGAAGAGCCTCAGTACATCGAAGAAGGCGCAATGGCTTAATCGGTAGGATTGCTTTGAGGCACGGTTCACCTCAGCATTGAGGTGAACCTGCCCACATCCTAATAACCCCTCACCACCCCATTATCTTATTATGGCAAAAAAGAAAAACATGCGTGGCAACGACGAAGTCGACGGAAAGGTTGACATGTCGCCCATGATTGACTGCTGCTTCCTGCTGCTGATTTTCTTCGTGGTTAACGCAACGGCCATCACCGTGGCAAAAGACCCCAACGTCATCATGCCCAGCGCTGTTTCCAGCTCTGACCTGAAGGACGCCAAGGGTTGTATCGTTATCAACATCTTCAAGGACCCTGACAAAATGACAGCTGATCAACGCGATAAGTTTGTCAAAGCCTACCCCGCACCCAACACATGGTGGAGTGGCGCAGAGTCCTCTGGCAAAACTACAGGCTACACTTCCACAGAAGAAGCACAGCTCGTTGACTTCATTACCCAACAAAAAGAACGTCAAGAAGCTGCCGGTATTGAGCCCAACAAAATCCGCCTCTACCTCCGTGGTGACATAAATGCTCCCTGGGAGCGCACAGCTACAGCCATCCGATGTGGCGCAAAGGCAGGCGTGAGCAACATCATCTTTGGCACATTGCCCACAGGTTAATCCTATTCACCCCCTACCACATTTACCACAATGGCTAGACATAGAAAACGCACAACTGAGGAACAGGAAGATCCAGCAATGGACATTTCGTCAATGATTGACTGCTGCTTCCTACTGCTCATTTACTTCCTCGTTGCCACCACACTGGTTAGCGAAAAGAAGCTAGACATATCCATCCCTGCAGAAGGTCCCCCTACCACAGTCAGGCCACCGCTTGATCCTGGCAAAATAGCTGTCGCCCAAGACGGCACTGTCACTTGGGGTGATGGCGCAGTCGTAGGTGAAGCCTTTGATCCCAATGCAAAGCAAGGCACTGCTGCATACTCCCAGCAACGTCGCATGGAAACACTCGTTGACAACCTCAAGCAGCTACATGATCAGGCTGCGGCAATGGACACACCCCCACTCGTGATGCTCTCTGGCCACGCGGATGCCCCTCATCAACGCATCGTTGACGTCATGGCAGCTCTTGCAGAAGCACGCATCACCTCTGTTGCACTCAGCACAACAACTGAATAACCAATAAAATTATCCATATAGATAGAGGGTAGAGCCTGCCGCGACATGTTATAGTAGACACGCGTCATCTCTGCCCTCTGTTTCTTCCCACTTCTCAACCCCATCCCATTCTCATATGATACATCCTATCACCAAGTCTGTCATCCTCGCAAGCATCGCCTTAGGGACAGCAGCACCGCACGTCAGCTACGCGCTCAATCCAACGACAAGCTTTGCTGAAATCAAGCGCCTCACCCAAGGAGGCAACAATAAAGCCGCCCTAGAGCTTTGCGACAAGGTCGTCGATATGCTTAACAACCCCAAGTCTCGCGTTGGTTCGCAGTTCAGCTACCTGCTTCCCTTCTTCCTCTGGGAACGCGGCACAGTCAAAGAACTCATGGGTGACTTTGTCGGCGCAAATGCTGACTTTGAAAACATTTTGACCAATGAGGCCTTCCGCGACCCCAAGATGAAGCAGGCCGCAGCCAACAACCCCGGTCGCGCCCTCTCATATGACCAGTACTTTACCATGGCACAGTTCAAGGTGGCCTACAACACCTACCGCATGGCCGTGGGTACAGAAAAGATTCCTGGCAACCCTGCCCTCTTCGTCGATGCTGCCAAGCTGCTGGAAAAATACTACCAGCTCTATTCATCTGGCAGAGTATCTGAGGCAGAAAAGAAGCTGAAACTTGAATCCCAGCTCGCATTCCTCTTGCTCCAAGCAGCCCTGCTGCGCCCTGAGCCCAACTTTGACCTCGCCCAGAAGTATCTGGAAATGGGCAAGAAGGCACGTACCCCCCTTCCCGATGACATGGTGATGAATGCCCTCAATATCATGGTCAAGCTGGCCAAGGAAAAGCCAACATACATCGTCTGGGTGGACAAAATCATCAGCATGAGCCCAGAGCAGTATGACCTCGGCATTCGCCGTGGTGCCAAGTACAACAGCACCTTCCTCTACAAGGGTATCGACGGTGCAGGTGCTGCAAAAGCCCTCATGGAAGCAGGTCGCACCGAAGACGCATTCAACGCGATTCGTGCAACCAACTCCCTGCTTGCCTACATCCCTGACACCAACCGTGCCCTCTATCAACTGGGTGCACAGGTGAACAACATGAAGGACAGCACAGTCAAGCGTCTCCCTGACCCCCTTTCACGCATCACTTATGAAAGTGCTGCCCAAAAGCAGATTTTCGATAACCTAGAAGACCTTAGCAAGAACAACATCACCCTTGATGGTATGGGTCTGATGGCAGGTGCCATGGTCAGCGACCTCGTTGACTCCAAGCGTCTGGGTAAGGCCGCCTATCAAATCATTGTGGACAAGTACCCCAACTACTCCACCCGCAATGCTGATAAGAAGGTAGAATCCCTCAGAGACAAGAATCTCTACAACCTCATGATGTTCCACTCATCTCTGGGTGAGATGGATCAAGCCTCAGCTATCGAAAAGAACCTCGGGCCCGATGCACTTGGCAAGGACAGCGAGCTCCGCCTCAAGGCTGGTCGCCTCAACCGCCTTCTCAAAGAAGGGCAAAATGAAGAAACACTCGCCCTTGCTGACGAGCTGCTCAAAGAGCTCTCCAGCGATAAGAAGAACGAAATCTACAATGGCGCTCTCTATGCGAAGCTTGCAGCACTCTACAGCATGCAAAATCTTGAAGACTTTGTCGTAGCGGCTACAGACTTCATCAAGGAAGACGCAGAACGCAGCGAGATTCTCCCACGCCTCCGCGCACAGACTCTCTTCTACTTGATGGATGCCTACAACAAGTTAGGCTCTCTCGATACGGAGAACCTCGATAAGGCTATAGAAACGGTCAATACCTACCTTCAACTATTCCCCAGCTTGGACTTGACAGAAAACGATGGTCTCCTCCCCTACGTATACCACAATGCTGTCAAGGTCTACGCCAAGCGCGCTAGCATCAAAGAAGGCGCAGACCGTCAGAATGACCTCGACCAAGCCTACAAGAACTGCATGACCATTGCAAAGAACTGGCCAGAGCATGAGCTCACCCCCAATTCTCTGCTCCTTGCAGGTCACATGCAAATCACAGGTGAGGACGAAGCCAAGAAACCACAGGGTATCAAGCAGCTCGAAGATTGCTACAAGTCAGCTCTCAAGCTTCCTGATGGCAAGGGTATGGCTGTTGCCTCCAACGCTCTCTACTGGTTGACCTCCTATGGTCCAGAAATCACCATGGCCGGTGAAACCCCAGATGCCATGGCAAAGCGTCTCAAGGGCTACACCGACATCTACTGGAAGGACGTGGACAAAGACGGTGACCCCTACTCACTCAACATGGGTTACCTCAACATGAAGCGTTCTGCTGAGCAGGGTGAAGAAGCCTTCAAGGCCGCAGCGGACAAGCTTGAGAAGCTCTTGACACGTGAGGCAAACTACGCCCACAAGAACAAGACAATCAACCTTGACCTGCAAAAGGTATTCCCCAGCTACATCGATTTGTATGTTGATACGATGAAGGGCTTCAAGAAGCCATTGGACTACGCAAAAATCTACGCCATGCACACGGACTTCCCCGGCATTGCAGCTGATGACAAGATTATGCGCTCCATCATCGACCTCAACCATATCTCCATGATGGAACTGGAGCTCGCAGCCATCCCTGGTGATAACTCCGCAGCACGCTCCGAGCTGGAATCCAAGATCACCCAGACCTTCCGCGACGTCCGCCGTAAGTACCAACCAAGCGACCTCTCTGACTACGGCAACGTGCAGTTGGGTAACTATCTGGTCAACTACGTCCGTCAGCTGCCCGATGCACGCCAAGAAGACCGAGTCTCTGCTGTAGCCTACTTCGACAAGGCTCTCGCAGGCAGAGATCGCAGCCAACAAGCAGCCGCCGTCTTGGGCAAGGCCGAGGCACTCGCCCTTGCTACAGACAAGGCTACACGCCAGCAGGCAGTAGACCTCTACAAGCAGGTTATTAACTCTGGCGATGATGAAGTCATCGGTGGCGCGCTGGCAGGCCTGACCCGCCTCCTCATGGCACAGGAAGACTACGAAGCAGCCATCACCATGGCTAACGATTACCTCAAGTCCTATGCCAACAATGAAGGCAAACTGGATATGTACATGCTCCTCGGTGAAGCCTACGCAAAGCACGGCGACGTGCAAAACGCCATCTTCACCTACCTCAACCTCTACAACGGATCACGCGCCCGAGTCAGTCACTCTGCTCCTGCCTGTATCGCTGCTATGGAGCTCTTGTGGAAGCGTAACAAGGCCTCCGAAGGCGACCTCTACGAAGGCAACTTCAAGGCATCTGACCGCTGGGCAGCATGGAACATGGGCGAAACCTTCGTTCAGTGGATTGAAAAGGCTGGTGTTGAGCCCAAGCTCACCCCCAGTGACCGTGACAAGTACCGCGCCGTTGCCCGTCTCGTCGAGCAGTACGCCTCTGACTCCACCGTTCAGGCAGAAGACAGAGCAAAGCGCGAATACGATCGCAATATTCAAGACTCCAAGTAATGAAAGTAACCTTTAACCCCTTTTTATACACACATGAACGTATTTAAATCAATCGCTCTGAGCCTCGGCGCTCTAAGCATACTCCCCGCAGTTGCGCAACAGGACAGCGCTCCTACCACTGTCAATCTGCTTTTGCAGACAAAGAACGGTCGCCCCACTGAAGCAAAACTCATCAGAGCCAGTGGAAAGAACGCCTTTGAATACATGGTAGGCAGCAACACCATGCAAGTCAACCTCAACGGTTGCCGTCTATTCATGATTCAGACACCTGCTGACATCGTAGCGGCTATGACTAGCTACCGCAGGGGCAATCTGGAAAATGCACGCACACGCCTTGGTGCAGCCAAGAAAAAGTACGCTGCCATGGCAGGGCTTCCCAACAGCCCTGCTGACACCGCAGCATACTATGAGCTGCTGTGCAGTATCCGCCTCATGGACTGGGCATCTGTGAAGAGCCTTTGCGCTAGCTTCCCCGCAGGTGCATTCAAAGCTCCCTATCTGAAGCTTGACGTCGAAGCCGCCAAATTCCTTGGCGAGCTTGCAGACCTCACCCCCGAAAAAGCTGTAGAGCTCGAAAAGAGCATCAATGCTTGGTTGGAAAAGAAGGAAAATGTTACTGGAGTGGAATTGGAGTTCTACGGATTCCTGCGCTACGCACAGGCTACTGCCATTATGGCTCAAATCCCAGCTGTCACCATCGCAACTGGTCAGCTTGAAGGCGATGTTGCAAAGCGCGCCATCACCGCCGCTGACTACTTCTGCGAAGCCTATGTTGCTCAGCATGGAGCTAACCGCAGCATTGCGGTTGAAGCCCTGCTCAACGCGGGCAAGCTGCTCTGGGGTCTCAAGAATGTGCAGGCCTACGTAGAAGAAGTAGGCGTCCTTTCTGACATGAACCAGGAAAAGTGGACAAAGGCACCTGCCGACTTCCGCGAAGCCGTCGTTCTCATCCGTTTGGCACGCGCTCTCTCCGAAAAGCCCCTCAACGACCCTGCTCTGACAAAGATAGACAAGCACTACTTTAACAACAAGCAGAAAGCCGCTGCGGAATAAAACCTCATCCCCCCAAAAAAAGAGCTCGCCTTGCGCGGGCTCTTTTTTTGTCCCCCCACATATACCATGATAGACATGCTCGTCAGGCTGTACGATTTACCACCAAGTGCAGACCTGTTCCGCCAGCTAGAAGAACAAGGCATCACCATACGTCGCGCCCGCCCCTATGAAAAGCACATCGTGCAGGACTGGGTAGGCAAAAACTTCAGCCCCAAGTGGGTGAGTGAGTGCGGCATCGCCTTCACAAGGCAGCCTGTTAGTTGCTACATCGCCACACGGGAGAAAAAAATCCTCGGCTTTGCCTGCTGCGAAGTCACCGCACGAGGCTTTTTAGGTCCCATGGGTGTCGGTGAAGGCACACGCGCAGCAGGACTAGGCAAGGCTCTCCTCCTTGCCGCCCTCAATCACCTGCACGACATGGGCTATGTCTATGCCATCATCGGTGGCGTTGGACCTGCCGCATTTTACGAACACTGCGTCAACGCCATCCCCATCCCTGATTCTAGTCCAGGGCTCTATGTAGACATACTCCCTGATCCTTAA
>CAYJON010000014.1:0-31118 GCA_964371795.1 uncultured Akkermansia sp.
ATGGACAGCTGCAAAAGCGAAAGAAGAGCACGGTATATGGTCGTCATTTTCCTAGTAAGGAAGACACTATTTCACTTTAAATTTTTTTAGAGATTAGTTGTTGCTTATCTCAATGGGTTTGACTTTCTTGGGAAATTTGATACACTCAAGTTTCAACAGAATCTGCCACCAACTACTAAATGCAATGATTGATTTATCCGACTCTCTTGAAAATTTGATACGAGAAATTCGTGGTACAAGCGAATGGAAGGAGGGGGTGCAACTTGAATTCAAAAAGGGATCGGGTGGATTTCCTAAAGATGCTTGGTCAACCTACTCAGCTTTCGCAAACACGGAGGGCGGGCTTCTTATCATAGGTGTAGATGATGACGGTAAGGTTACTGGTATTAGCAACCCTGAACAAATCAAAAAAGACTTTATTGATACAGCAAATAATCTTGGAAAAGTTAGCTATAATCTTATTCAAAAGGATGACGTGGTTCTTTTGCCTATAGAGGATGCAACTATCCTCGTTGCGCGTATCAGGCGTGCGTCAAGCGAAATTAAACCTCTTTTTATCAATAATAAAGAAACTGAGTGTTACAGGCGAAATGGTTCAGCAGACCAGCGATGCACGGATGAATTACGTTATCAAATGATACGCGATAAAATCATCAACCCACATGGTTCTAGGGTGATACCCTATACAAGTTTAAATGACTTAGATACTGCAACTATCAATCAGTATCGCAATTTGATGAAATCTGTTAATGCTGGGCATCCTTGGCTTCAAGAATCAGATGAAGGCTTACTTAGAAAAGTTGGTGCATATGCAACCAATAGAGAAACCATGGCAAATGGGGCGACAGTCGATGGTTTGCTTATGTTTGGTACGGATGAGGCTTTGCGTGAGTTGTTTCCTCAGTATAAAGTAGAATACTACGAATTGCTCGATGCGCCTACGATTCATCAACGATGGTTGGATCGCATTTATATTGATGGCACTTGGCAACCCAATCTCTTTCAATTTTATCAACGAGTAAGAAACAAGCTTGAACAAAATGTGAAGCGTTCATTTACCCTGTCATCTAATGCCATACGGCAAGACGACTCTCTTGCGCACATTGCTATTCGAGAAGCTCTAGCCAATTCAATTATCCATGCAGATTATACATCAACTGAGGGTATACGCATTGAGCAATCATCCCAAGGTATTCGATTGAGAAATGCAGGAACATTGCTGCTGCCCAAGGATACCATTCTGCAAGGAGGGCATAGCAAATGCAGAAACCCTATCCTGCAAAATATGTTTGCACTCATAGGTGTTTCTGAAAAAGCGGGGTCAGGTGTTGATAAATTGCTTCGGGGGTGGCTGGACGAATATATCGCAGAACCCACTGTTCATGAACACCTCAATCCCATCAATGTGGAATGGATATTGCCTTATGCAGGTTTAGCACAGCGCAAAATTCTTAATCATATTCAAAATACATTGGGGGAACCTGAGTATGGTAGTCTAGATTTTTGGCAAAAGTTAATGCTGCTCCGCATACCAGATGAGAAGTGGATTTCTCGCAAAGAGTTAGCTAATATCATCCCCATTCACCCTGCTGATATATCACAATATCTCACAAAACTTGTCAAAGAGGGGCATATCGTGACCAAAGGTAAAAGTAGTGCAACAAGATACCAAAAGCACTCTAAGTTTCTTTCTTCAATTAAGGATGCTCAAACGGAACCAATAGTGAATCTTGCTGATTCCTCAGCTAAATTAGCGGGAGATGATATACTTCTTTCATTTAGTGAGGAACTCCAAGCACGTATCAGCGAGTACAGAACAAAGAAGCGTCACCCTCGTGAGCTTACGGATCAACTTGTGATTGATATTACACATGAGAGATGGGTTAGCTTATCTACTCTTTCCAAATTACTCTATCTGAAAGCCTCAGTTATCAACAGGGATGTTGTACAGCCACTCATTAGAAGTAAAAGAATGAAGAGCCGTTACCCACAGTCTCATCCACGACAAGAGTTTCAAAGCATGGAAGTAATATGAGTTGAACTAGTACTTAATGGAGAGGAAGACGTACTTAATGGGGTTGAACTAGTACTTAATGGGGTTGAACTAGTACTTAATGGGGTTGAACTAGTACTTAATGGAGAGGAAGACGTACTTAATGGAGAGGAAGACGTACTTTGTGGCTTGGTGACTCACAGAACACGGTGACTGAAATCAGTATATTCAATTAAAAAATGTCTTTTTGAAAATGAAATCCTTCGGCTGTCACTGGTTTTTTTTCATTATAGTCGATGACATGCAGTGTGAGAGCTTGGTGATGAGCTTTTCTATATTGCGAATTGCGTAGCTAGCCTGCACTAAAATGCTGCCAGTCCTTGCCCTGTGGTGCGGGGTTGTAGCCTTCTTGGGTGATATGCCCTATGGCATGCAAGGGGGTGGGTAGTGCGTGCTCTGTGCGGAGCTTTTCCCATGTCTCGGGGGCGAAGGTGATTAGTAACTCATAGTCCTCACCATCGCGTAGTGCATTCTCTGGGCTGCATCCCTCATGGCAGGGTAGTTGATCCAAATGGATCTCATAGCCACAATGTGATGCTTGGCAAAGCCTCGGGAGGTCGGTTGCCAGTCCATCTGATAAATCCATCATGGATGTTGGTCTATAGCCCTCGCTCATGAGAAAGCGCGCTAGCTCCAAGCGCGGTTCAAAACTCAGATGCCTTTCGCTGGGGAAAGATCCACCCAATCTGCCCGATACCGCGATGATGTCGCCCTGCTGTGCCCCTGCACGGGTGATGGCTTGACCGCGTTCTATTTTGCCCATGAGAGACACATTGATGATGAGCCCATCTTGCGGCAGGGAGGAGGTTTCCCCACCAGCGATGGATATGCCGTACTGCCTTGCCAGTGGGCAGATGCCCTCGTGGTAGAGTTCTCGTATACTTGCTATGCTACGGCTGGGGTGGACTAGTAGGGTGATGAGCGCGTGGGTGGGGATGCCTCCCATGGCGGCTATGTCAGAGATGTTTCTTGCCAGTGCCTTGCGGCCTATGAGGGCAGGGGCGCTGTCTGGTAGGAAGTGTATGCCCTCGACGATGACATCGGTTTTGAGCAGGTAGTCCCATTGCTCTCTCCCTTGGATGACCGCGCAGTCATCCCCAGGGCCTATGATGAGCTCTGGGTGGCTGGGTAGTTGTTGCAGGAGTTCACGCAGGATGGCATTTTCTCCTAGTTGGGCGAGGCTGCTCATGCTGGACCGTAGATGAGTAATAAAACATTGATTGTGTTAAATATGGCATGTAGTGTTATGGGTAACCAGAGGGAGTGGCTACGCTCATAGGCCAAGCAGAGCAAGATACCAAAGAAGGTGAGTATGGGCAGCTGTGCAAGCGACATATGCACAGCACCAAAGCTGATGCTGCTTAGCAGGATGGCGGCAATGCGTCCTATGCGTACCTTGAGGCAGGGGTAGAGGAAGCCTCGGAAGAGTACTTCCTCACCTAGTGGGGCAATGATGATGGCACTGGCGGCAAGGTAGAGTTGCAGCTCAAAGTTGCTCTCTCTGACGAGTACAACTACCTCTTGCTCCGCTGGTGATTGGGTGAGGTGGATGATCCATTCTTGCAGTCCTGAGAGAATAAATACGATGGCGAAGATGTAGAGGACTGGAATAGTGAGGAGTAGCCAGCCTATGCGCTCTGATTTGCTGATGAAGGATTTGACCGCGCGGGGGCGCATGCTGTATAGGATGAAGGGCAGAGTGTAGGGCAGCAGTTGCAGCATGAAGTTGATGGCATAAAGGGCCAGTCCCTGTGATTCTTCAGAGCTAGCATCCTCTGTCCCCGCAGTATGGGGCGGATTCAAATCAAGGAGGCTGCTGCTTATGCCGAAGAGGACGAGCCCCGTCACGAAAAAGTCAACGCCATGGGGGAATTTTTCTGCCGCGATACCGGGTGCATGGGGACTGAGGGCGGCGGGCTGTAGGCGAAAGCGCAGGTAGCCCAGTCCCAGTACAAAGAGGCAGAGTAGGGTGCTGATGATGAGCGTGAGGTTGTTAATCTGCTGATAGGGGGCTAGTTGAGCCCAAATTTCTGAATAGAACATGCGCTTAGTCCTTGATTTTAGATCTGTCTAGGGTGGCAGGGATGACTTGGGAGAGCACTTCCTCGATGGCGGCTTCGCACTGTTCTTCGCTGACACCGATGGCCTCGCCCCAATAGCTGCCTACCTGCACATAGGCCCAGCGTTGGACGTAGCCTTTGAGGATGCGGTCTATCATGTCTTGGAAGGTGCGGGAGAGGTGGTTGCTGCGCACGCATTCATGACCGATAAAGACGTAGTAGTTGATGTGGTTGATGCTCTTAATGTCCTTGTCTTTGAGGGAAGGGGGATTGCTGGTGGAGGTGAGGCGGGTGAAGCGCATGACATGCCCGTCAGCCAGCTTGATGTCCTGCTCCTTGCCGATTAGGTTGAGGTGCCCCTGTGCTGGAAGGCAACGCTCTGGGCGGTGGATGGAGGCATTCATATCGCTGCCAGAGTAGACGATGGAGGCGATGACAGGAGGGGTGGGGGTGCTGCGACCCATTGGACTGTAGCTGGCCTTGCTAAACAGCGTGTCAGCAGAGAGTGCGCCGCGCTCCTGCGCGGATTCCTGTATGCGTTCTCCGTACCAACCAGATAGGGCATAGCCAACAGGTAGGTCGGGGGAGATGGCAGAGGGCTTCAGCTCTGTATCCTGTGGGATAAAGATGATGATGCTGAGAATGACTGCGATGAGGGCAGGAGGAAGAAAGGCTTTGAGTAGACTCATGGCTGGCTGGGGCTGTCAGAGTTGTTTTGTGAGTTTTGCTGTCGGCGCACGACAACGCGACGACGCTTTAAGAAGGGTATTTCACCCGCAAGTAGACCATGCAGTATGGCGAGACCTAACATGCTGGCTGGGAAGAAGAAGAGCAGACCTGACCAGTCATGCCAAGTCTTGCTAGCAAAGGCAGGATTGATGTATTCTGCGCAGATGAAGATACTGGCAACGCGGAAGCCGTTACCTATGATGGAGATGGGTATGGCGCTGAGTGCGAGTAGCACGCGCTTCCACAGGGAGAGCCCCGTTGCAAGGTAGGCCCAAGCAAAGGAAATCATCAGCAGTGCCATCAAAGAACGTATACCAGAGCAACCACCTGCTATGCTGTAGGTGTCCCAGTTGCCCGTGGCAGAGCTGATGTTGGTGCCGTCCATGATGGTCTCTACCCCAGCGAGGGTGGCTCCGTAGTGGGCGGCCTGTGTGGCAAGTAGCTGGAGGCTGACTGTTGCCTGTTGAAAGCCCGGTAGCGGTATGCTCATCCAGAAGAAGCAGAGGGGGAAAATCAGCTTTCGTGCCATCTTTCCTCCCCAGTAGCACCATGTCAGCCCCAGTAGGATGATGGGCAGCGCGCCCACGGCGACACGCCCTTGTTGCGTGCGTACCGAGACGACGCAGAGCAGGACACCCAGTGCGAGCAGCCACAGACCTTGCAGAGAAGGAGCCTTGGGTATCTCGCGGGAATTCATCCAAGCATGACCTACCATGAAAGCGCAGAGCAGGGGTACCATCCAACCATGTTCGTAGTCCGTCTCAGCGTTCCAAGAACTCTCTAGCCAGACCAATGCACTATGGTAACCTGCGGAAAAAATGTCATAAAAGCCTTGAAACCAAAATGTTATTAGGAGAGATATCGTTAAACCTACCCAGCCAGCTATGCTAATATTTGAATCGTTGTTGATATTTAGTTTCTTATTCATGTGTTCATCAAAAAAAATGTTGGTGGCTCGCTTTTAGTATTGATATTTTGTTCAAAAATGTCAAGAATAGACATGCACCCCCCCTTTTCTAAATCGCGACATGAAAATTATTAGTGGAACAGCACACCCCCAATTAGCACAAGATATAGCCAACGAGATGAGCCAATCTCTCTGCGAGGCGATGGTAACAACCTTCCCCGATGGAGAAAGCTTTGTTCAGATTAACGAATCAATGCGTGGAGAGGATGTTTATATCATCCAGCCCACTTGCCCTCCTACCAACCATAACTTTATGGAATTGTTGGTCATGGTTGATGCTGTTCGACGCGCCAGTGCAGAGCGCATCACTGCTGTGATGCCCTTCTACGGCTACGCACGTCAAGACCGCAAGGACAAGCCCCGCGTCCCCATCACTGCCAAGTTGGTAGCCAACCTGCTGACCGCAGCTGGTGTCAACCGCGTGCTGACAATGGATCTGCATGCCCCCCAGATTCAAGGCTTTTTTGAAATCCCTGTTGATCATCTTCTTTCTGTTCCTGTGCTTATCAAGCACCTCAGAGAAAACTACGTCAAGGACACAAACAACCTCGTGGTTGTCTCTCCTGACATCGGTGGTGTGAAGAACGCAAAAATCTACGCCAACGCGTTGGGTACAGAGCTTGCCATCGTTGCCAAGCAGCGTATCTCTGCCACAGAGGTAGACGCACATGCCGTCATCGGTAATGTCCAAGGCAAGGACGTTCTCATGGTTGATGACATGACGGAATCAGGTGGCACACTCTGTGCAGCTGCCGATATCTTGAAGCAGCATGGAGCTGCCCGCATCTTTGCTGGCGTTTCCCATGGTGTACTCAACCCCGCCGCACGTGAGCGTCTTGCTAACAGCAGCATAGAACGCCTACTCACCTCCGACTCTGTCCCCATGGCATGTGGTGATATTGTTGACACCGTGAGCATTGCGCCCATCTTTGCCCAAGCCATACAAAATATCCACAATAACGACTCTGTCTCTCATTTGTTTGATATTGGCATCTAAGCATTCTTTTTCAAGAAAAATTGAGAGGTATTTTCCATGGGAGAATACCTCTCTTGCTTTTGGCTGGAAGGTGGATTTAGGCTTGCTTTTCGTTCATATTGAGATACAATAGTCTCGTTATGCTAGATATTCGCATTATACGAGAAAATCCCCAGATGGTGAAAGACTCTCTTCGCCTTCGTGGGGGCGAGCATTGGACTTTGGTGGACAAGGTTCTGGAATGCGACGAGTTGCGTCGCCGCTATGAAACAGAAAAGCAGGCTCTCTCCCAAGAACGCAATAGCTCCTCCAAGCTCATTGGTCAAATGATGAAGGAAGGCCGCCGCGAAGAGGCAGAAACTCTCAAAGCCCGCATGGGCGAAGTAGGCGATCGCATCAAGCAGCTCGATGAGCTGGCAGACAGTGCCGCCACACAGCAAAATGATTTGCTCCTCAATATCCCCAATATGCCCCATGAGGCCGCCCCTGTAGGTGCGGATGAGACCGCTAATCCAGAGATTCGCGTCTGGGGGGAAAAGCCCTGCATTGCAGAACCCAAGAATCACGTAGAGCTTGCCACAGAGCTGCAAATCATCAACTTTGAAGATGCCACGCGCGTCTCTGGCTCGGGCTTCATTGTTTACCGTGGACTGGGTGCAAGACTGGAAAGAGCCCTCATTAACTTCTTGCTGGACACACAGTCGCAGGAGCATGGCTATGAAGAGGTAGGGGTTCCCTTCCTCGTACGCCGTGACTGCATGTATGGAACAGGTCAGTTGCCCAAGTTTGAAGACGACATGTACGGTCTGGAGGATAATAGCATGTTCCTCATCCCCACGGCAGAAGTCCCAGTCACCAACCTTTGCCGCGAGCAGATTCTCCAAGAGAGCCAACTGCCCATCAAGATGACGGCACACACACCCTGCTTCCGCCGCGAAGCGGGCTCTGCGGGTCGTGAGAACAAGGGCATGATCCGCGTTCACCAGTTTGACAAGGTAGAGCTAGTACAGGTCTGCACACCCGAAGAGGGTATGGATAGGCTGGAGGAGCTCACCTCCCACGCTGAGGCCATTCTTCAAAAACTCGGTCTGCACTACCGCGTGATAGAGCTCTGCACAGGCGACATAGGCTTTAGCAGCGCAAAGACCTACGACATAGAGGTCTGGGCACCTGGTCAGGGTAGCTACCTTGAGGTATCTAGCTGCTCTTGCTTTGGTGATTATCAGGCTCGCCGCATGAAGCTGCGCTACAAGGATAAGGAAGGTAAAACACGCATTCCATACACCCTCAATGGTTCAGGTACCGCGTTGCCTCGCCTCTATGTGGCTCTGCTTGAGCAGTGCCAGCAGCCAGATGGCTCTGTGCGCGTGCCCGAAGCCCTCGTTCCCTACCTCGGGGTTTCAGAGCTTCGCGCCAAGTAGTCTCAACCCTAAGCCTCCTCTAATCTCATCAGCTTATGTACGCATTTATACAGCTTCTCGGCCCCCTCTTTTGGATTATGTTGGCCTTCACCCTGCTCGGCGTAGCCGTGGTGGGGGAGAGGCTTTTTTACTTCCACCGCGTGAACCTCAACTCTGGTGAGTTCTTGAGGGGACTCTCTGCGCTCTTGCGCAGTGGTCATTATAGCGAAGCTCTGCATGAGGCACGCCAGCTACCGGGTCCCATGGCGCGTGTGGTGGAGGCCGTGCTCGTGCGTCCGAAGCTCACCCGCAGCGAAATGCGCGACATCGCCATGGAAGCCGCCGGTCTGGAGGTCTACGGTATAGAAAAAAATGTACGCATCCTCGCCTGCGCAGCAACGGTTCTTCCTCTGCTAGGTCTACTAGGGACGCTCTTGGCACTCATAGGTTTTTATGAGCAACCAGGTGTGACTCGGGGAGCAGCTGTCGCACCAGAAATTGCCACCACCATCATCCAAGCCCTGACTGGTGCAGCACTGGGTATAGCCGTAGCTATCCCCCTCTACCTCTTTTACATGTACCTTGCAGGGCGTGCTCGCGAGGTTATCAACAAGGTAGAGCGCGTCGGCTTGGAATCAGTCCACCTCATCTGCGATGTGCGTATGAAAAAGCCCAGTGCCCTCAGCAAAGAGACAGAGCCCAGCAGGACAGAAGAAGCTGCCATCGAGCAGGCAAACTAAATATTTCTCCCACCTTTTCCCATGCGTCGTCCAAAGAGCACACTAGAGCCCATGGGCTTTCCCATCGTCGTTGTATCAGGTCTTAGTGCCCTGCTGCTCTTGGGGGTATGTGGCTTGCTGGGCAAGCACCGCGTGCCCCAGTATGGTATAGATGTTCTGCCCGCAGAATCACATTTTACCATGAGCAGTATAGAGCGCGACAACACACATACCATCACCATATCCGCTGGTGATACCCCGCGCTTTTTCTTTGATGCGCAGGAGGTGAAGGGTTCTTGGGAAGAGTTGGATAAGCAACTGAAAGCCCTAGAGGGCAACCCCAGTGTGCATATTGTATTGGTACAGGATGAAGCTGTCTCGATTGGCACCACGCAGCGCATTGTAGACCGCATTCTTAGCTATGGATACAGCTGCTCCTTGGCAGCGCGACCCGCACTAGACTGATGCTCGAGAGTACACAGGACGGGGAAGAACCCATCTACCATGCCACGCATGATACAAAGCTGCATGGTTGCCTGCCGCTCTATCTTTTCTTAGCCTTTATTGGCTCTGTTGCTATCTTTTTCTTTGTGGACTTACGCAGCCCCGAGGAGGTCGTGCCGCGCGGGAAAGGGCAGGTCTACCTCAAACGCAACGACCTCTTCAACTCCAATCTGCATGAGCTCTCGCCCCTGCCGCTGCGCCTGCCCGCCTTTGCTGATCCTGTCCAGTATGATAGGGAAGAAATCAAGCCTCCCCTCGTCCGTTACACCAAGCTAGAGGATGCGCCTGCCCCAGCCCTTTTTGAAAAAAAGCCCTATTCGCCGCTATTTAATGCGGAACGACTGCTTGCCCTGCCAGAGCATCTTCAACAGCCCAAGAAAGACGAATCTCAGCCCCAAACTGCGCCATGATACTTTCCAGCGTCACCATACAGGAATTTGTCTCACTGGTTGCCCTCATGGGTATCTGTGGGGTAGCGGTAGCTGCCATCCCCGTCTGGATTATGGCAAAGCGTAGGCGTATGAGGCGACGCAAAACCCATCTCACCTGCCGACTCTGTGGTTACAGATTTATTGGGTCGGGCAGCATTGCAGAGTGCCCCCATTGCCAAGCCCGCAACCGCTAATCCGTGGGTTGACTAGGCGGCTGTTGCTGCTGGAGGCTGCGCAGGTAATCCATGCGCTCCGAAATGCGCTTTTCTAACCCATTATGTGTGGGTGTGTAGTAGACACGTCCTTCTGGTAGGTAGGCTTGGGGGACGTAATGACCATCGTAGTCGTGCGCGTACTTGTATTGCATCTGCTCTGCCTCAACCCCACGTGTGGCGGCTAGCTTCTTGCGGGTGGGGGTGGCTAGATGCTCTGGCACGGCTAGCGTTTTGCCTTCCTTGACATCGGTGAGGGCGGCATTGATACCCATGTAGGCAGAATTGCTCTTTGGGGCGGTGGCAATGTAGACTGTGGCGTGGGCGAGGGGGATGCGCGCCTCGGGCATGCCAACCATCTCCGCTGCGCGGGAGGCATCCAGTGCCACGCGCAGGGCGTTGGAGTCTGCTAAACCCACATCCTCACTGGCGCAAATGACGAGGCGACGCGCGATAAAGCGTATGTCCTCCCCTGCATGCAGCATGGTGGCCAACCAGTAGAGAGCAGCATCGGGGTCGCTGCCGCGCATGGACTTGATAAAGGCCGATATGGTGTCGTAATGGCCATCTCCCGCCCTGTCGTACTTGACTGCCTTTTGTTGGATGGATTCTTCGGCTTCTTCCAAAGCAATGTGTATTTTCCCATCCTCCTGACTGGGGGTGGATAGGGCAGCAACCTCTAGGGCAGTGAGGGCTTTTCGTGCGTCTCCATCCGCCTTGAGCGCGAGATGCTGTAGGGCTTCATCCGTGACCTGTAGAGGCATGTCACCCAGCCCACGCTTTCTGTCGCTGATGGCGCGGCGGAGTAGGGCGATGATGTCTGTATCCTGTACATTTTCTAGCGCAAAAATTTGAGAGCGCGACAGCATGGCGGAGTTGATGGCAAAGTAGGGATTCTCCGTCGTTGCACCGATGAAGCGTACCGTGCCCTTTTCTATATGGGGCAGCAGGGCATCCTGCTGTGACTTGTTAAAGCGGTGAATCTCATCGACAAAGAGTATGGTCTTTTGCCCATGCAGGCTGAGGCGCGCGCGGGCTTGGGAAACCTGCTCCCTGATTTCTGATACATTGGATTCTACCCCATTAAGCATGACAAAGTAGCTGCTTGTCTGCTGGGCGATAACGTAGGCTAGACTCGTCTTCCCCACCCCCGGTGGACCATAAAAGAGTAGGGAGGAAAATCTATCTGTCTCAATGGCGCGTCGCAGTAGCTTTCCCTCTGCAAGGAGATGCTGTTGCCCTGCAATCTCCTCAATGGATTCGGGTCGCATGCGCGCAGCCAAGGGCATGATGGATGCGCGTAGTTCATCTGCATCGAGGCTCTTGTTGCGACCATGTGGGGTGAATAAATCCATCGTGGCATCATGATAGCACAACGCCGCGCTAGGTTCAAGGGGAGTTCTCGCAAGGAATGTTCCGTATTGTTATTTTATATATATTTTTATATGCCTTCTGTTGTTGACGTGATAAAGCTTTTTGCTTATACTGCTAATAGTTTGAGGGGAATTCTCCTTCATATCACAACAAATATAATACACTGTTATGAAAATAAAACTTAATCTTAGATTACGTCAGGCTCTTGTGGCCTGCTTTGCCGTATTGGCTACCACCCTTAGTGCTTTGCCCAGTTATGCTGATAATGAAAACAATAATGATACGTTTTTTGCTGTAGGTACTGACTTTAGTAATCAATCCCTTATCGATTCGTCATGGATTAATGCCTCAGTGGAAAATGCCAACTTCACGAATGCCGATCTCACAGGTGCCAAGTTCGGGAGCGCCAATCTCACAAATGCCAACTTCACGAATGCTGATCTCAGTGATGCTGATCTTCAGTATGCTAATCTTGCAGGCGCAGTACTCACAGGCGCAATTATCGAAGGAACTGATTTTTGGGGAATAGTGGGACATGATCCATCGAAGGGGCAAACTGTCACACATGATATGTTGAGGAGCACAAAGAGCTATCAAGATAAGAATTTTGCTGGGATAGACTTTGACGGAAGCGATCTGAGTGAATTTGATTTTACTGGTTTTAATTTAAGTGATTCGACTTTTGAGTATGCTAATCTTTCCAATGCCGACTTCACGAATGCTGATCTTGCGGATGCCAATCTTGCGGGCGCAGTACTCACAGATGCAATTATCGAAGGAACTGATTTTTGGGGAATAGTGGGACATGATCCATCGAAGGGGCAAACTGTCACACATGATATGTTGAGGAGCACAAAGAGCTATCAAGATAAGAATTTTGCTGGGATAGACTTTGACGGAAGCGATCTGAGTGAATTTGATTTTACTGGTTTTGATTTAAGCGGTTCGTATTTGGGGAATGCTAATTTTACAGGCGCAGTACTCAAAGACGCAATTATCGTAGATGCTTCGTTTACCGGAATAGTGGGACATGATCCATCGAAGGGACAAACTGTCACACATGACATGTTGAAGAGTACACAGAGCTATCAAGATAAGAATTTTACTTGGATAAGCTTAGAAAGGTGCGATCTGAGTGGTTTTGATTTTACCGATCTTAATTTAAGTGATTCGTTTTTGTGGGGCGCTAATCTTTCCAATGCCAACTTCACGAATGCTGATCTCTCTAATGCTGATTTATCGTGCGCTAATTATTACGGTGCGACAATGCCTGATGGTTTTGTTTTAAGCCAATCTGCTTATAATGTCATTGGGGTAGACGGTAAAATTATCAATCCAAACCTGAATAGTGGGGGACGCCAACTTAATATTTTCTCAGATACACATGCTTATACATCAGATGATATTACTGTCAAAAGTTATGCGGCGATTTATGTTGACGATAATAGCACATTTACGCTCTCAGGTGCAGCTCAGCTAGAACTGGGCGACAGGGCACTATTGATCATAGACCTTCAAGCAGGGGAGATGATTAACTCTGGCATCAACTTTACTGACAGTAGCACAATGAGTGTGAGCGCAGCATCGCTAATCAGTATTGAAATCACGGGAACAGGTCAGCAAACGATATCGGAACTTCGTCTATTTGATTGGGTCAATGCTATTGATCAACAAACGGTAGACGATCTGACGCTCAATCTAAATAGCGTCATCGAAGTCAATGAGCAAAGCCTAGCTGATACTGGCCTCACTCTAAACTGGAATAGTACGGAGAACTATTTTTACCTTGCGGGAGAATTGCTTCCACCTGATCCTCCACCAACGCCTCCATCTGAAGGCTATGTGCCTCAAAGTGTCAACTCTCAGGCAGGTGCTGCGCTGATTTTGGCAGCCGAGCAACAATCGGCAGGAAAAATGGGTGATTTGGCAGATGTTCTTTCGGTTTTAGAAGATTATGCGAAACAGGGTAATGTTGCAGCGCAGGAAAAACTCACTGCGGCGGTGGCAGGTGCAAGTGTGACGAGCCTAGGCTCTGCCATGATAGGCACAGCAGAGGGTCGCTTGCAGGCATTGCGTCAGCAGGATTATCTGGGTCTCCGTGTAGGGGAGTATCAAGCATGGTTATCAGCAGAGGGTAGCTTTGGGCAGCTCAATGCCGATGGCACCATGGCTGGATATGATCTTAATAGCTGGGGTGGCAGCGTAGGCACGGCATGGGCTGCTAGCGATGCACTGCAAATAGACGCTAGCGTTACCGCCCTATATGGTGATCTGGATGCAGATGGACCAGATACAGCCACAGGCGATATGGATAGCTATTACATAGCCCTAGGTGCTCACTACAAGCAGGGCGCGTGGAATCATCGCTTTGTAGCCACCATGGGCTTGACCGATGCCAGCCTAGAACGCTATGTTCACCTTGGTACCACTAGCTACGCTACAAGAGGTGATACAGATGGCTATGCACTGGGTATCAGTTATGAATTGGGCTATGAGATAAGCCTCAATGAGGCGAAAACGCTGATGATAGAGCCTCTTGTCAACCTCAGCTTTGTGAGCAGCAGCCTAGATGGCTACACAGAAGAGGGCGGCGACATGCGTCTGCAAGTAGGTGAGCAAGAGAACAACTACATGAGTGTGGGTCTCGGCGCGAGGTACAAGCAGGCAATCAGCCCAGCCTTCCACTTCTCAGCCCAAGCCCTCGTGCGCTTTGACGCTGGCGATAGGCAGGTAGAGACAGATGTCACCCTCATTGATCACAGCGCGACCAAGGCCACGATAAAGGGTGTAGACCCAGGTTCTGTTGGTGTGGAGTTCGGTGTAGGCGCTAGCTACATGCTCAATGAGAATAGCCGAATCTACATGAACGGCAGCATTGACATGCGCAGCGAGTATAACAATGTGAATGCCACAGTGGGATATGGTATTAGTTTCTAATTGACTTCCCTCTATTATTAATAAGCAAAGGGCATGGGTTCAACTCATGCCCTTTGTGCTGGGTATCTTTCTGCGCTATTCTTTTGTCGCAGGGCTGCTAGTAACAGCTTGACAAAGGCACTTTCTCCCTTTATACTCTGCCAGTATGTTACGTCTATATGATACACTGTCCGGCACGATGAAGTCTGTTGAAGCTGCTAATGGTAAACAATTGGGCTTTTACTGTTGTGGTCCCACGGTCTATGCTGCAGCTCATATAGGCAACTTCCGCACCTTTGTTGCGCAGGACGTTTTTCGTCGCGTGGTAGAGCTAGGTGGTCTGCGCACAAAGCATGTGCGTAATATCACGGATGTGGATGACAAGACGATTCGTAATTCTGTCGCACAGGGCATTCCCCTCATTGAATACACGCAGCTGTGGACAAAGAAGTTCCACGATGACTGCACAGCTCTCAATTGCCTTCCTCCGCATGTAGAGCCCTCTGCTGTGGGTCATATTGCAGAGCAGATTGAGTTGGTGGAGAGTCTGATTGCCAAAAATCACGCCTACCGCAGTGAAGATGGTTCTGTTTATTTTCGCATTTCTTCCTATGCAGAATATGGAAAGCTTGCGCACCTCGATCGCCAGAGTCTCAACCTAGGACAGACGGCACAGACACGCGCTGACACGGATGAGTATGAAAAGGACAGTGTCGCTGACTTCGTCCTCTGGAAGGGTCGCAAGGCAGAGGATGGTGATAATTACTGGCTCTCCCCATGGGGTGAAGGCCGCCCTGGTTGGCATTTGGAGTGCTCTGCCATGAGCCACAAATACCTCGGTGCTACCTTTGACCTGCATTCTGGTGGTGTGGACTTGATTTTCCCCCATCATGAGAATGAGATTGCCCAGAGCCGTTGCGCCTGCGGCGGTGACTGCGCGCGTCATTGGTTCCACGTCACGCACCTCCTTGTTGATGGTGCCAAGATGAGCAAGAGCCTCGGCAATATGTACACCCTAGACCAGCTGCAAGAGATGGGCTACACGCCCGCTGCCCTGCGTTATCTGCTGTCCAGTGCCTCATACCGCCGTCCTCTCAACTTCACCCTTACGGGGCTCAAGGATGCGCAATCGGCTCTCAACAAGTTGGGACGCTTTGACAAGGAGCTCTCCCGCGCAGCACAAGGTGCTAAAGAGCCTCAGTACAAGGATCTTTGCAAGCGCGCGCCCCTGCCCACTGCTCCCTTTACAGCGGCTTGGGACAGCCTCGAAGATGACCTCAACCTCCCCGAAGCCCTCGGGCATGTCTTTACCACCATCAAGGGTATCAAGCCTGCTGAACTCAGTGTGGAAGAGGCGACTGCTACTTGGTATGCCTTCCGCCTGATTACGGAGGCACTAGGTCTCACCCTGACTGATCCCGATGCTGACATAGAAGTCCCCGAAGAGGTACGTGCCTTGGCAGAGGAGCGTTGGGAAGCACGCGCTGCAAAAAATTGGGCGCGCTCCGATGAGCTTCGCGATGAGCTCAGCTCCCTAGGCTGGAGCATCAAAGACGGTAAAGACGGCTATCAAATCACCAAGGCATAAATCCAACCCCCACTCAAAGACATGACCCAAGACCCCCAAGATCTGAACATACTCGGCAAGCAGCAGAGCTTTTTCTCCTCCCCAGATGAGGCAAAGCTGGAGGCCTTCCCCAATCGCAGCCCACAGCGCGCCTACACCATTGTGTTGGATAGTCATGAGTTCTCTTCTCTCTGCCCCGTGACAGGTCAGCCTGATAGCTGTCATCTGACCATCACCTATTGCCCCGCGCAATCCATAGTTGAGACAAAGAGCCTCAAGTACTACCTTGCCTCTTTCCGCAATCACCGCGCCTTTAATGAGCAGGTGGTTAATCGCATTCTTGATGACCTCATCGCAGCCATAGCTCCAGCTTGGATGCGTGTTGAGGGTCGCTTTGGTGCGCGTGGCGGTATTCAGCTGACCACCATAGCAGAGCACCAGCCCGAAAATAAACCTTCTTACCTTTAATTCATACGATGAAACTAGCCGTCTTGCTTTCTGGGGGATTGGACTCCACCACGGCTCTGCACTGGGCTAATGCAGAACATGATGTCGTCTGCGCCATCTCCTTTGACTATGGCAGCAATCACGCGGAACAGGAGCTTGCCTGTGCCCGCTGGCAGGCAGAATCACTGGGTGTGCCCTACCGCCAGATTGACATCAGCAGCATCGCTTCGCATTTGCGCTCTGCCCTGCTCAGTGGTGCAGACGCCATCCCCGATGGTAATTATGATGAGGCTAATATGAAGCAGACTGTCGTTCCCTTCCGCAATGGGATTTTCCTTGCTATCGCAGCAGGCATAGCGGAGAGTCAGGGCGCAGAAGCCCTTGTCATAGCTGCCCATGTTGGCGACCACTTCATCTATCCCGATTGCCGTAATGAGTTCATGCTGGCGATGGGCGAGGCGATACGCCTTGGCACGGATGCGCAGCTGCAAGTTTTGCATCCCTTTATTGAGGCAGACAAGGAGGAAATCACCCGCATGGCAGCTGACTTGGGCGTGGATTTCTCCCACACCTATTCTTGCTACAAGGGGGGTAACTTGCACTGTGGCTGCTGTTCTACCTGCTTGGAGCGTCGTGAGGCCTTTGTATCGGCTGAAATAAATGACCCCACTGAATACGAATCTGTATGACCCCTAGCGTTTTTATCAAAACATACGGCTGCCAAATGAACGAGCGCGACACGGAACAGGTCGCCAGCATGTTCTTGGATTACGGTTACCAGCTAGCAAAGAGCGAGCGCGAAGCAGACATTGTTCTCATGAACACCTGTTCTGTCCGCGAGAAGGCAGAGCTCAAGGCCTTGGGGAAAATGGGTATCATTAGCTCCCACCCCCACGCAAAGCCCCATACTGTCTACGGTTTCATGGGTTGCATGAGCCAGAGCAAGGGGCAAGAAATCTTTCGTGACATCCCACGCGCTGACATTGTGGCGGGCACACAGCAGTACCAGAATGTTTTCACCCTCGCGCATGAATTGCTGCAAAGCCGCCTTGCCTCGGGTAAAAAAGAGCCCATACAGAAGGGCGCACACATCTGCGCCATCGAGGAGGTCAAGGATGACCAAAACGCCATTCGCGATCATATCAAGAAGGCAAAGCGCAGTGCTGCCTTTGTCTCCATCATGCAGGGCTGTGATATGCGCTGCTCTTACTGCATTGTGCCCAGCACACGTGGTATAGAGCGCAGCCGTCCCCCAGAGGACATACTTGCCGAGGCTGAAAAGCTAGTCAGCGAGGGGGTCAAAGAAATCACCCTACTGGGTCAGATAGTCAATAGATACGGTCGCAGCTTCCCTGTCGTGGATGGGAAGGGTGCCTTTGTGCAGCTTCTCGAAGCCCTGCACGCCATAGAGGGGCTAGAGCGCATACGCTTTACCTCGCCGCATCCTATAGGCTTCCAACAGGATCTTGTCGATGCCTACACCTACCTGCCCAAGCTGTGCAGTCACATTCACTTCCCCATACAGAGTGGCAGTGATCGCATCCTCAAACTCATGCGCCGTCCCTACAAGAATGAGAAATTCTTTGCCCTCATCGACGCGATGAGAAAGGCGCGTCCCGATATCGCCATCACCACCGATGTCATCGTGGGCTTCCCCGATGAAACAGAGGAAGACTTTTTGCTAACGGTGGAGGCCTTTGAGCGGGTGAAATTTGACAATGCCTTCATCTTCCAATACTCTCAACGCAAGAATACCCCCGCCGCAGAGATGGAGGGGCAGATTAGCAAGGAGGAAAAAGAGCAGCGCAATCAACGCCTTCTTGAGGTAGTGAACCGCATTGCCATAGAGAAAAATGACGCGCTGGTAGGCAGTCTGCAAGAAGTACTCATTGAGGGGACAAGCAAGACCAATGCCGCCCGCCTCCAAGGACGTACACCACAGAACAAGCCTGTCATTATTGAGGCCTCTCCTGACTTCATAGGAGAGATTGTGCAGGTGCGCATCGTGGAGTCTACGGGCTTCACCCTCTACGGTGAGATAGAATCGTAGGGTATTTAGCAGAGCTCAAAATCAACCAGTCCATGCTCTAGCTGCACGCGCACGGGGATGACCTCTACCTGCATGCCTGCTAGGTAGCTGCGCCCATCGAAGGAGTCCCAGCTTTGGCGGCTTCTGTTGAACATCCACCTCGTGTCATCGGGGAGGGTGGCTGCCATGACCATTCCCTTCATTTGTAGGAGGGGGATATCGACAAAGAGTCCCATGTTGCTGGTATCATGGATGATGGCCACCCAGCGTCGGGGGCTGTCCAGCTGGGATTGGTCGTAGAGGTATTGGAGAAGTTTTGCCTTCAACGCTTCATTCTCTGCTTGGGCGGAGACGCGCTCTGTCTCGGAGATATGCTCACTGATGCTCTGCAACTTTTCCATGTTGGGCAGTGCTGGGTAACCCAACTGACAGAGGCGGCGTATGCTGCGGTGGACAATAAGATCCGCGTAGCGGCGTATGGGGCTGGTAAAGTGGCAGTAATCCACCTTGTTGAGGCCATACTGCCCCAGTGCCTGTGTGCTGTAACGCGCGCGCATCATAGAGCGCAGGACAGATTGCTTGAGCATGACCTCATCGCGTAGACCCTTGATTTGCTCCAAGGCATTGATGAGTTCCTGTCGTGAGGAGAGGTGACCACAGTTGATGTCGTATTGCTTGAGCAGGACGGAGAGCTCTGTGAGCTTGGAATCGAATGGGGGCTCATGGACGCGGTAGATGGTGGGCTGGTTGGCAAGGCGTAATTTGTTAGCAACACAGTCATTGGCGGCAAGCATGAATTCCTCAATCAGGGCATGCGCCTCATCGCTGCGCTCCTGCTCCACATCTATGGTGCGACCAAAGTCATCGACAATGAGGCGCAGCTGCGGCATGTCGAGGTCGAGGGAGCCATGTTCAAAACGTTTTTTGCGAAGGAGGGCAGCGAGTTGCTGTGCCTCACGCAGCAGGGTGGCTATGTCTGGGTCTTCGCAGCTAGCCCTGCCTTCTAGTATATCAAGCACCTCCTTGTAATCAAAGCGATGCTGGGATCTGATGACGGCCTGCGCACAGCGTGATTCATAGCAGCGTCCCTCCTCATCAAACTGCATCAGACAAAGCATGCTGAGCCTATCGACATGGGGGCGCAGGGAGCAGATGTCATCACAGAGTCGCGCGGGTAACATGGGGATGACGCGGTCGGGCAGGTAGGTGGAGTTGCCGCGCTTTTGCGCCTCCTCATCCAGAGCACTGCCAGCGGAGACATAGTGGCTCACGTCAGCAATATGCACTGCTAACTCCCAGCCCTTGTCATGGCGGCGTACGCTGATGGCATCATCAAAGTCGCGTGCTGTAGCAGGGTCAATGGTGATGACGCAGCGTGATCTCCAGTCTTCGCGTTGTGCGATCTCTTCTTCGGAGACATTTTCGCTGATGGCATCGGTCTCTTCTAGGACAGCCGTGGGGAAGCTCTCACGTATGCAGTAGCGGCGTATGAGGGCTGTCATCTTTACTCCATCATCATCTGGCCAGCCAAGCACCTCCACAATATGACCCTGTGCCTCTCTGCCCTCGGAGGGGAAGCTACTGGGCTCTACCAGTACCATCATGCCAGCAATGGCATCGGCTGGGGCTTTTTGGGTGAGGCGTATGAGGGGTGGGTGGTGCTTTGCCTCGCTTTTCACCTGACCAAATTTTCCCTTTTGATTGTCATAGATGCCTTCCCAGAGCAGTTGGCGACGCTTGATGATGCGCTCCACGCGGACATCTGCGCGCAAGTCATCTAGTTGGGGGCGATTTTTGTTGCGCCTCGTGTGCTTTTGGCGTGGGGGGCGCAGCTTGATATGCACCTGCACCAGATCGCCATCCTGCGCGCCACCGCTGGCGTAGTCACGCAGCAAAAAATCCCTCAACTGCTCCTCACCGAGGTGGGGCATGCGCTTGCGTAGTGTGGCGCGGCTCTCCTCATCGGGGATGAAGAGCAGCTTTCCCTTTCCCTGCGTGCTTAGACGGCGAATGCGTCCCATCAGGGCAGGGCTGTCATCTGAAATTTGAGATGCCGCCAGCGTGTAGCGCGACTGGCGCAGTCGCAGGATTTTTCCTGACTCTTCCCAGCGACGCAAAATGTCACGCAGTTCTGCCCTCTGTCGAGAGTCAATGCCCAGATCCCTCGCTATTTCCGAGCTGGTGCGCGGATGAGAGCGTTGACGCTGTAGGTAATTAATGAGGAGACCTTCTAGGCTGTCGGAGGAGGGCATGTTGCTGAGGCACTACTTCACCTGATTGACTATATCAATGAGGATGAGCGGTAGATTTTTGGAGTTGTAGTACTGTGCAGAATGCAGGCGATGGGCCTGCCCGCGTATATGCTCATTGATTTCGCGAATGAGGGGGAGGTAGGCTGTCTCATAGCGTCTCTGCTCTTCCTTGGTCAAGGGGGTGAGGGTGCTGAACTTTTGCCCCCATTGGATGAGCTGCTTTTGTATGCCAACTAGCTTGGCAACGGCTGCTTCTGCACTGTTGGGGCTATTGATGCCTTCGAGAATATCGTAAAGTGAGGCGAGCAGCTGCAGGCCTTCGCGCACGTGCTTTTCTGCCTCGGGCAGTTCTGTCGCAGGAGGCTGTTCTACAGAGGGGGCTGTGTCTTGCGCCATGATCATGCTAGGCACAAGGAGGGCTACAAGGGGGATGAGGGTGAGTGATTTCATTGATTGAGGAGCTGGCAAAAGACTTGGAATTGCTCTAAGAAGGGCTGCGAACCGAAGCACTGCTTCTTTTGAATGCGGAATATTTCCGTGTAGAGTTTTCCCCATGCAACGCGCATTTTTTGCTCGTATTTTTGGCGTATGGGTTGACCCTCTGCGTCTGCCAAAGGAGGGATTTTTTCGAAACGCTGGCGTACCTTATCTAGGCGTACGACAATTTTGGCTAGCTCTTGGCTGTGAGCTGTTGCGCTCTCGCGAGAATCGACCTGCAGGAGGATGGCTGTGAGATCCTCTGCTATCTTGATGTAGTCAGCCAGTAGGCTGTCTAGCTCATGCGAAGCAGCCGCTTCCTCTGCAACACAGGGTTGCATGAGGGCGGCTGTGATAATAAGGGGAAGGGATTGTTGTATCATTTGGACTTTTGGGCAGCCTTACGACGTCTTTCTTCTCTTTCCTTGAGTTGGCGGGCGCGTTCTTCTTCACGTTCTTTGCGTCGCAGTTCGTTTTCTTTGGCGCGTGCTATGTCTTCATAGATTGCTTCAATTTGCGATTCGCTGGACTTTGTCGCGTTGGTGAGCTCTCGTTCGAGATTGGATATAGCACGCTCTTTGTCGCGCTTGTCATAGAGGCGTTTGCGGATTTCTTGCTCCAGTTCACGATACTGCTCTGTGATTTCACGGCGGTAGTCTTCGGGGAGCATGTGACGGTTGAGGGAAATGAGCTCGCGGAGTTTTTCGTCATCTTCGAGGAGTTCGTCAGCCTTGTCTAGCTCACCAGTGCTCATTGCCTTGGCAATGGCGTCCATGTGTGCCCAGACTTCTGTGAGCATTTCGGGCACAACACCTGCGCCTTTTACGTCCTCAGGGTTCTTGTCCTGATCGTCATTTTTGCGTTCATGATTGATGTAGACACCAGATGATTTTTTGTCATCATCTTTTTTGATGTATTTTGCAGGACGAGTTTCAAGGGCTTTGGTGCTGCGAGTGACGTTGAGACGAAGCAGCTTGTAGCATTTCTTGGGAGGTGCCATCCAGACGCGATTGACGTAGGTGGTGACTTCTTCTCCGAGTTCTGCTGTGATTTTTTCCATGATTTCATCCTCGTCCTCATCAGCGGCATCACGCTTTTTATCGCTCATGCGCTCGCGCTTCTTGTTTTCGGATTCGAGTTGCTTGCTCCAATGCTCATGCAGTTTTTCTATCATGTCATAGTAGAGCTGTGCGCCCAGTTCATATTCGGGCAGACCACGGTACTTGGTGTGCATTTCTTCAAAGTAATTGAGGGCGTCTACCTTTTTCTCGATAGATTTGTCCTTGAGTCCATTGACCAGTGCCTGATAGAGAGCCTGACCATCGGTGACATACTTCATACGATCCACTGGCTTGACAACAGTGAATTCAAAGCTGCGAATGAGGGAGTTTTGGAAGTCTGCTTCTGCTTTGGCAAGCTCTACAGAGAGGGCATCAAGCTCCTTGAGTCGCTCCAACTGAGCATCGACACGTGCATTGACCGTATTGACAAAGGACTCTACAGGTGTTTCTAGTTCCTTGAGCTTTTCAGGAACGAGCTCCAACTTCGTGCGCAGGTTGATTGTTGCATCACTGGCGTTGCCTGTGTGGACGGGCACATTGTCTATCATTTTAGACTCTGCCTTATCATCAGCCTTGTCAGCCTCGGCTGTTGCTGCTGCGGGAGTTGCTGTGTCTTGTGGTTTTTCCTTGTCCTGAGCGAGCACGAGAGAGCTGGGCGCCAGGAGGGAACAGAGCGTTAAAAGGGAGGATATTTTCATAGCAAGAATTTATATAATGTAAACATAGCAGAAAGCTATCATCTTGGCAATTTAAAAATGATGTTCAGAAAAGTTTTGTTGGATTTGTATTTTGTGGATATGGTTTAGTTATTTATATGTTAGAAAGTTATATTGATTTTTTCTTATTGCTCAAGTATTCTTTTCTTTTAATGTAGTTATGATAATATTATGAATGAAGATACACCACCCCCCTCTGTTGAACAGAAAAATACTGGAAAATGGCGTTTGGGCGTCTTTGCCCTCGCGATGATTAATGTCTCTGCTATAGTAAGCCTGCGCGGTTTGGCTGCGGAGAGCACCTATGGCTTGGGCTCAGCCTTTTATTACCTCTTTGCGGCTCTATTCTTTTTGATACCTGTCTCCTTGGTCGCAGCAGAGTTGACCACAGCATGGCCGCAAAAAGGAGGCGTCTTTCGCTGGGTGGGAGAGGCCTTTGGCGGACAGCTAGGCTTTGTGGCTATCTGGTTGCAGTGGATACAGAGTACTATATGGTTTCCCACCGTATTGACATTTGCCGCTGTTTCTATTGCTTTTATAGGGCCAGACCAGCGATGGGATCAGGCTTTGGCAGGTAATAGTTACTATGTTCTTGCCATCGTGCTAATGGTTTATTGGGCGGCAACACTGCTTAACCTACGCGGCATGTCCATGAGTGGTACTATCACCAAGTGGGGCTCTATCTTGGGGACGGTGTTGCCAGCGGCGGTGTTGGTCTTGCTGGGCATGCTTTACTGGGGAATGGGTAATCCCATCAATATTCAGATGAATCCAGAGAGCTTCTTTCCTGACTTGAGCAACTTTAACAACATTGTTCTCGCGGCGAGCATCTTCTTGTTCTACGCGGGTATGGAGATGAGCGCGGTTCACGTCAAGGATGTGGAAAACCCTGGGCGCAATTACCCGCTAGCCATAGGCATAGCCTCCATGATAACGGTATGTATCTTTGTCTTTGGGACATTGGCCATAGGTTTTATCATCCCCAATAGTCAGATTAACTTGGTGCAAAGCCTGCTGATAGCCTATGACCGTTTGTTTGAGTTTTTTGGCGTACCCTATCTGGGGGCAGTTGTTGCTGTCTGTCTCGCCTTTGGTGTTTTGGCGCAGGTGGTCGCATGGGTTGGTGGTCCTTCTAAGGGCTTGCTGGAGGTGGGCAGTGCTGGTTATCTGCCTCGGTTCATGCAAAAGACCAATAAGCATGGCGTGCAGATTAACATCCTGCTGCTACAGGGGACGGTGGTCACCCTGCTATCCTTCTTTTTTGTGGTCATGCCCAGTGTGCAGACAGCCTATCAAATCATCTCGCAGCTCACCATTCTGCTCTATCTGATTATGTACATGCTCATGTTCAGTGCCGCCGTGTACCTGCGATACAAGTCACCCGATACCCCACGTCGCTTTCGTATTCCCGGTGGGAAGTACTGGGGCATGTGCCTAGTGGGCGGCATAGGCTTTTTGGGTAGCTTGCTGGTCTTTGTGCTCAGCTTTATACCCCCAGGGCAAATATCGGTGGGCAGCCCCTTGCTTTATGTGCTCATCCTAATTGGAGGGATGATAGTCTTTGCAGGCTTGCCCTTCCTCATTTACAAATGCCGCCGTCCCGAGTGGGTGGGCAAGGAGGGTTTTGAACCCTTTAGCTGGGAGAAATAAGGCTTACAGCGCGAGAAGTTTTAGCACGAGGGGCTCTTGAACAGCAAAGAGCTCCTCACGCTCTTCCTCTGTTGCGTCCAGATAGCCATGCAGGTGTACCAGCCCATGGATGAGATAGCGCATGAGTTCCTCTTGGGGCTCTATGCCATTCTCCTTTGCGTAGCGAGCGGCTGTATCGACGCTGACAAATATCTCACCATGGTGAAAGGTGATGACATCTGTTGCCGTTGGGTCTTGCAAAAACTCCCCATGCACTCGGGCGATGGTCTCATCGTCAACGAGGTTGAGTTCTACCTCCTCTAGCTCACTGAGGACATGATCCACCCCCTTGGGGTAGAGGAGTAGATGGGGCAGGATGTCCTGCAAACGAGGGAGCAGAGCCTCGCAGTCCTTCTCGCAGAACCAATCACATTCCGTATGCAGATAGAGGCTTAGTTGAGGTATCATGCGTCTTCTTCTAATAGATTTTCTTGTTCTGCTAGGGCTCTGGCAGCTAGCTTGCGTCGCTTTGCTTCGGCGCGTGCCTCGCGGAAAAAACTTTGAAATTGCTCCAGACAGAGTTCTTCGAGCACGCCTCCCTGCGTTTCGCAGCGGTGATTGAGAGGTGGGTTGGAGTCCAGTAGGTTGATCCAGCCTCCGCATGCTCCACCCTTGGGGTCTTTGATGCCAAAGACAACTCTGTCAGGGCGGCAGTGGACAATAGCGCCAGCACACATGGGACAGGGCTCTTTGGTTACGTAGAGGGTGCAGCCTTCTAGCCGCCAGTCGCCTAGGGCGGCTTCTGCTGCGGTGAGGGCTAGCATCTCTGCATGCGCGGTGGCATCCTTGAGGCATTCTACCTGATTCCAACCACGGGCTATGACGCGTCCCTCCTTGACAATGACACAGCCACAGGGCACTTCGCTGGCAGCTCGCGCCTTTTCTGCCTCCCGCATGGCGAGAGTCATAAAGTGCTCATCACTGTTCATCTCCATCATCATAGTTGAAAAAAAATCGCCGTGGCAAGAAGACACGGCGATTGTTGAAAAAAAGGAGCAATAGCTTATTCGCCACGCAGGGTGAAGCGAGGCTCTGCATCAAGAATTACTTGAAGCTCATTCCAGCCGTCTTTAGTCTGGTTTTGGAACATCTGGAGGTAGACAGATACCGTGCCAGCTGGGTGCTTGTCGTAGAGGTCATTGACAGCTACAGCGAGCTTTTCAGCATCGAGGCTTTCTGGCAAATCGCCATCAACCATGCCATGGCCATTGTGCTCAATACCAAGGTCGTTGAGGAACTTGACAAGCATGCTTTCTTGCTTGCGCACCAGCCATACTTGCAGCAGGTGATCACCTATGGTTTCTGCGGGCTTCCAAGAGAGCATTTTCTTAATCCACTCAAACTGTTCGGAGAGTGGCTTTTGCTTCATGTACTGAGGACGCAGCTTCTTCAGAGCGGAGAGCTCGTTGATGGCGGCACGGTAAAGACCGCGTTCTTGATTACGTAACCAGTCGAGAATGAGACCAACAGTCTCCTCGTCAGCGCGCTGAAAAATAGTATAAGATGTCATATCGTGATAGGTAAATCGAAAATGTGCGACTAGTTAAACATATTCCTTTCACTCTGTCCAGCCAAAGATTAAGAATAGTGTAGAAAAAGCTAGATTTGTATTGTTTTACCTGCTTCGGCAATGTGGATTGTTGTGTTGGGCAGTAGCTCTGTGAGACTCTTCTGCATGGACTCTAGGGCAGGGGGATCGCCGTGGACGAGGACGATGCTCTCTGGGGCGAGCTTTACCGCATAGTCTATCAAATCCTGACGTGATGCGTGACCTGAGAAGTCAAACTGATCTGTGTGGCAGTTGTAATTGGTGGCCTGCTTGCTCTTGGAGCGTAGCTGGACGGACTCTCCCTTTGATGCGGCCTTGATGATGCCAGCTGGGGTCTGTGGGTCGCTGTAACCAACGAAGAGAATGGTGTCATTCTTGCGGGGGAGCAACTGCTCTCCTAGGGAGTGGGACACGGTGTGCTCGCTCATCATGCCACTGGATACGAGGTAGATATTACCTGCTGAGGCAACCAATGGGTCCTTGCCCTTGCGAGGGATGGGGAGGGTTTGTATGGATTGCTTGAGGCGATAACCAGGGTGGAGGCGTGGGGTGAGCTCGCTGAGCTTGTCGTAGATGAGGGTGATTTTTGTGCTCAGTCCACCAAAGTAGATGGGCACGTTGGGGATGCGTCCCTCTTCGCGCATGCGGTTGATTTCAAAAAGAAGCTCTTGGCTCTTGCCCAGAGCAAAGACAGGGATGAGCACCGCGCCACCTCTCTCTATGCCGTCACTGATGGCTTGGGCAAAGCGTTGCATCTCGCCTTCTCTGGTGTACTTAGCACAGCGGTGTGTGTTGCCATGCGTGCTTTCCAGAATGAGAACATCCACCCCCGATTCGGGGAAACTGGCACCGGGGATGAGGCTTTGATTGTCAAACTGCACATCACCTGTGTAAAAGATTGTTTTGCCGTCTTCTGCCTCAAGTAGGACACCGCAAGAGCCCAGTATATGCCCCGCATCATAGAGGGTGGCGAGCAGGGGATTGCGTCCTCCTATGCGGAAGGATTCCTCATAGGGATAGCATTGCCAGCTTTTTTCGGCATCATCCAGTTCACTATGTGTGTAAAAGGGGTATTCCACAATGCCGTCTTGTATGCGCATAGAGGTCATGACGTTGACAGAGTTGTGCAGCATGGCAGAGCTGACAACAGCCGTAGCCGCTGTCATGTAAACAGGGCTGGTGGGAAACATTTCTTGCAGGACGGGCAGGGTGCCAATGTGGTCCAGGTGTGAGTGGGTGATAAAGATGCTATCAGGTGCTGTGCCGCTGATGCTCTCGTAGTTGGGCTTAGCAGCATTGCCTTCTTTCTTGGGATGCATCCCTGCATCAAAAATGATATTTGTTCCCTCCCATTCAATGAGATAGGAGTTAGAGCCTATGTCTGTGCTAGGCGATAAATTAGTGAATTGAATCATGTGTGGGCAGCAGTGTGCCTGATGAATTAGAATTTGTCAATACTAGATAAAGTCTTCCACAAAGCCTTGGTAGGCTTCTTGGTCTTCCACTCTCTTGTGAGGGAGGGAAAATGCTTTATCAGTGGGGACAGTGGGTAGGAGGATGAGATGCTTGCAACCCAGCTGCTGTAGTTCTTGTTCTGTGATGGCGGGATGCTTGGGATTGTGTCCTAGGATGATGGTGCTGGCGTGGAGGGATTCTCCGCGACTTTGCCAGTAATGGAGGCTGCTGTTGGCAGTATCTCCTAGGTAGAGGAGGCGTTGTCCTCTGTGCTCCCAGAGGACGATGGGCGTGAGCTCTGCTGCCGTGGGGCGAGAGAGAGCACGGAGGGGTGAGGCGTAGATGGTCCACGTGGACTCTCCTGACTGGTAGACGGTCTTTTCATCTGCTAGCTCTCTGCTATTGATGCTGCGCATGTCCTGCCAAAGTCTGTTGAGAACAGTCGCGTTCTCGCTGGTGGAGGGACGCGCCTCTGGTAGATAGAGCAGGGGACGGTAGCCCGAGGCAAAGAGGGCGGGGCGCAGTCGCCAGCGCGTGTCAGCCTCATTACCACCCGAGAGCAGCAGGGAGGCATTGCCCAGAACAGTTGCGCTCTTTTGGTAGCCTAGATTCATGACCATGTAGCTATTCTCAGGCGCAGATGGGGTGGTGGGCAGGTAGGCCGCAGGCAGTCCCGCGCACCAAGTGACTAGGGACAGAAGTATGCCAGAAAGCTGTAAGGCCACATATTGCAGCACCGCCCCCAAGATGGGTATACCACCAAAGAACAGGCAGAGCAAGCCCGCCCCCATGACCAGCGGCAGCAGAGGAGAGATGATGAGATTGGTCACAAAGCCCCAGCTATTGAAGGCATGAAAGAAAATCATCATCAGCGGCAGGGATACCAACCATGCGGAGAGCGACACCACGATGGCAAAGCGTAGGCCTCGCTCCACCGCACGCCTTCGCCAATCCCATTTGCTGTAGAGGGCACGGGGTAGGTAGGGATCAGCGCCAAACCAAGGGCTTTCCCTTCTTGCCTGCGAGAGGGCGATAAGGATGGCTGCATAGACGAGGAAGGAGAGCAAAAAGCCCGCTTGCCCCAATTGTAAGGGCGAGATGAGGAGAATAAGCAGGGCAGCAGTACACCATATATTGAGCAAGACCACCTGCCGCCGCAGCAAGAATCCCAGCAGTGCCAGCCCCATCATCAGGTAGGCACGCAGCGAGGACACAGCCATGCCTGTCATAAAAACATAGACCGCGACAAGAACGAGGGTCAGAATGATACTGCTGCGCGGGGACAGGCGGCAGAGTCGGCAGAAAAGCCAGATGAGACCCGCCACAATGCCGACATGCAGACCACTTACCGCAAAGGCATGCAGCCCACCGCTCCATGCAAAGAGCTCTAATGTCTCCTCATCAGCGCGTGATTTTTCTCCTAAGACCAAGGCGCAAAGCACCTGCCGTCTCGCGTCATCCTCCGTCCCTTCGGGCATGAGACGCTGGACTAGCCTTTCCCGCCACTGCTGCGAGAGTGCGAGACAGCGTGACCAGCTCCACGGGCTATCAAGTAGGCGCGTTTCATGCACCTCCATGCTGTAGGCAACAGCCTGCCGCTGCAACCAGCCCTCGCGGTCAAAACTACCGGGGAGGCGGTGCTTGCTCTGCCGTGGCTGGTAGGCTATGCCTGTCACCTCCACGCGTTGACCTAATTTGCCTGCTACCTTTCCGCGCAGTTCAACACGCACAGGGCTACTATCTAACTCCAAGAAGCGCGTGAACTCCGTTTCCTTCACAATAGTGCCCCGCAGGTGCAGGACGCTTTCTTGCTGGAGCTGCTGGGCGACACTGTCCATGCCCTGCTCCACGCGCTGTAGCTGCGTGAAGGCTAGTAGAGAAAAGAGAATAATCGCAATCAACTGCCGCCAGAATCTCTGCCACAGAGCAATCCCGCAGGCCAGCGCGCAAAAGCCATAGCCCCAGCCTCCCCAAAGCAGACCTACCACCGACAAGAGGGAGAGCGCGAGGGGAGCACGGAGAAAGAGGGCGCGTAGACGCGGCATAGGAGATTAAACCTTATAGACAGTCACAGGGCCCGTTTGGCTCGATTGGACAGAGCGTATGCGCTCTACTGCCTTGATGAGGATGTCTGCTGCCTCCTTGACCTCCTCGGCTGTGGTCTCGCGAGACAGGGAGAAGCGTAGGGTTTCGCGCGCTTCTTGATCGCTGACCCCCATGGCGGTGAGCACATGACTGGGCTTGGGGTTGGCGGTGGAGCAGGCGGAGCCCGCTGCACAGATGAGCCCCGCTGACTCCAGCAGCAAAAAGAGAGATTCCGCCCTGTAACCAGGGAGACGCATGCTGCTCACATTGCAAAGACGGGGTGCGTTGAGGCTGTGGATGACAGGGTTGAGCCCAGAATCCATCATGAGCTGCTCAAACTCATCTCGCAGCAAGGAAAGCTTCTTGTACTTGACCTGCGCGCCCAGTGCTGCAACAGTCGCCTGACCAAAACCGACAATGCCCGCCACATTTTCTGTACCCGCGCGTCGGGACATCTCGTGACCCGCACCGTGGATGAGAGGGCGATAGGGCGCGCCGCGTCGCACATAAAGAGCCCCCACGCCCTTGGGTCCATGGATTTTGTGGGAGGCGACAGAGAGGTAGTCAATGGGGTAGTCATGCACATTGATGGCCAACTTGCCCAGTGCAGAGACCGCATCAACATGGACGGGAAGCCCTGCATTGACAGCCACCTTTGATAGCTCCTTCACATCCTGAACAGCACCTGTCTCGGAGTTGGCCCAGCAAAAGCTCACACCTGAATGACCGGGCAAGATGCGGCTCCACTCATCAATGGGGATGAGACCCGTGTGATCCACAGGCGCAAGCTGCGTGATATAGGGTGACTCAATACTAGCGGGGTGGTCTGTGCTGCAACCCACGCAGTTTTTCATCTGCGCTAGTGCCGTATTAGCCGCCTCCGTCCCGCCAGAGGTGAAAATAATCTCATCGGGATGCGCGCCTAGTAGCTCGGCAAGCTGCTCTCTAGCCTTATCAATAGCAGCACGTACCTGACGTGCGCCAGCGTAGGAAGCAGAGGGGTTGAAGAAGTTCTGAGTCAGGTAGGGCATCATAGCCTCCAGAACACAGTCAGTCAGAGGCGTTGTGGCGTTATTGTCCCAGTATATCATAAAAGGTCTTCTAGTTTCTCCAGCATGAGAGAAAGCTCATAGGACTGGACATCGGAGTCATCAATGCGCTCCATTTCCTTTTCTATGTACTCGACTAGCTTGTCGTATTTCTTTTGCTCCTTCTGCATGACGGTGTCAGCTGCGCGCTCTGCGCGTATTTCTGCAACAGTCTTGGACAGGTCTCCTTCATCATCCTCGTCTTCATCATCGTTATCCACATCTTCACCTGCCATGCGGCGGTAGGTCTCGTTGCTGTCGGGCATCAGCCTCTTGAGAGCATCGCGTCCATCGGCTACGCTATTGCTATCACTTTCGCGTATGGATTTGAGAACAGTGAGGATTTTTTTGAGATTATCCAT